>NZ_AKIF01000042.1 GCF_000269905.1 Alkalibacillus haloalkaliphilus C5 | reverse complement strand
TCCCACCTGGAGATGATGTCATCTACATTTTTTCCAGAATGGGATTTTTTATGCGATAAACTTTAAAGAAAACAACATAATACAGCCCTTGAATATCATCTGAATCCAAGGGCTGTAAGGGTTAGACCATTTTATTAAATTCTCGTTTTAACCGTCTAATTATTTTCTTCTCTAGTCTTGAAATATAGGATTGTGAAATACCTAATTGATCGGCAACATCTTTTTGAGTTTGTTCTTCATAACCACTTAAACCAAAACGCATTTCCATAATTTGCTTTTCACGGCCATTTAACGTAGATAAGGCTGATTTTAACAATGTTTTATCTACAGTTGACTCTAAATCTTTCGTTATAATGTCTTCTTCGGTTCCTAATACATCTGATAATAACAGTTCATTTCCATCCCAATCTACATTTAACGGTTCATCAAATGACACTTCAGTTTTTCTTTTATTATTTCTTCTTAAGTACATTAAAATCTCATTTTCGATACAACGCGATGCATAAGTTGCTAACTTTATTTTCTTTTCTGGATTAAACGTATTAACTGCTTTTATAAGTCCAATAGAGCCAATACTAATTAAATCTTCAATATGAATACCCGTATTCTCAAACTTCTTCGCTATATAAACAACTAAACGCAAGTTATGTTCAATTAACATTGATTTAGCTGCTTGGTCACCATCCATCATTCGGTCCAATACATGTCGCTCTTCATCTTTAGACAAAGGAGGTGGTAGAGCTTCACTTCCTCCAATATAATAAATTTCATCTCGTTTAATTTTAAGTTTAACAATTAGTTTTAAATATAAACGTTGCAACATATTCCAAATTCGACGCAATTTATGATACCCCCTCTACATCTTTAACCCTCATTCTTTTTGATTGTAAAAGTAACGGGTTCAACAAACATTGAACATTCATTTGCTTAGAAAAATGTCCATAATGCACTCCGATGTAGACTTTCTTAGTTGATATAATCTGTTGAGCCATATGCACTTTAACTTCCTCCGCTAAGAAAGCCGGTAATAAACCTTGTTCGCCTCCTGCTTTCTGATAAGGTATGAATTGAAGTTCATCATCCAAACCAAAAAAATCAATTTGTTCAGATCGTTTTAATAATTCCACTTTCTCTTCATCAACCCAAATTTTGAAAGTCGATTCATCAACTAATATAACAGGGTGCTGCGTTAACGGGTGTTTTAATTGATTACCAGTATCTAAAAAACTATTCAAGTCCACATTACGGTTTCCATGTAAAATTGTAATGGAGAATTGCTGTTGTGATCGCAATTTGAACATCGTCAATTGTTGAAGTTGATCCTTAGTAAAATATACAGCAATTGGAAACATAACTAATACAACTACCCAACTAATAGCATCTCCAAATGGTGCATGATTGCTAATTACCATATCAGTATTCGTCGTAACGAAGTAATGGAGACCAAACACAGCACCACCAATAGAAAAATTTATTAAGTAAAAACTAAAAAAACGAACTAAAAAAGCTTTTAAATACTGATATGAAAAAGCAATCAAAATAATAAATACAGAATATCCCAACTTAAAGATAGGAGAATCTACTATTCCCCAGTTAAATAGTAGTGTTAAAGGAATAATTAACGATGCAAATAAAGCTCCTAAAAAAATCCTCACATGTGAAAAAGAACTTTTTGTCACCCAGGCAACTAAAAGTAAGATCATCCAATCAAATAATAGGTTTAATAGCCATATCAAATCTACATATAATTGCACGTTTCACATCCTCTTTATTTCCTTATAGCCAGTATAAAAAAAGAAGCCCAAGAAACATGTCAGTTTCTCGGCTTCTTGAGTATCTTTTTTTGCAATCTTTTGTCTTAAACAGGCATATCATATAATGCATAATTAGTTCTATTTAAGTTGGATTACTAAGTTTTCTAGCAAATCTATAAGCAAAAAACCTCAGTTAGTCATCCTAACTGAGGTTTCATTAATTAATCATTACTGATCACGGTTTCTGTTTCTTAGGAACGTTGGAATATCTAATGTTTCCTCTTCATAACTTGGACGTTGTGTCTGTGCTGGGCGTTCTCTTCTAGGTTGTTGTCCAACTGAAGACGGAGTCGAATTCGCTTGAGTTGGGCGAACTTGTTGCTGCTGGTTATTTGAACTTTCTTCACTTTCATCAAAACCAGTTGCAATTACTGTTACAACAATCTCTTCTTTTAAAGTTTCGTTAATAACAGAACCGAAGATCACATTAACTTCTTGATCGGCTGCAGACGTTACAATTTCAGCTGCTTCTTGTACCTCATAAAGGCTTAAGTTTTGACCACCTGAAATGTTCATTAGTACTCCATGTGCACCGTCGATAGAAGTTTCAAGCAATGGTGATGAAATTGCCTTCTTAGCTGCTTCAGCTGCACGGCTCTCACCAGTTGCAACACCTATGCCCATAAGAGCTGACCCTTTATCAGACATAATCGTCTTAACGTCTGCGAAGTCGACGTTAATTAAACCAGGTACTGCAATCAAGTCTGAGATACCTTGTACACCTTGTCTTAAAACGTTATCTGCTTCACGGAATGCTTCTAGCATTGGAGTATTTTTATCCACTAACTCTAATAGACGATCATTAGGAATTACAATTAATGTATCTACGTTTTCTTTTAAAGTGTCGACACCACTTGTAGCGTGAGTTGACCGTTTACGTCCTTCGAATAAGAAAGGTCGAGTAACTACACCAACTGTTAATGCACCAATTTCTTTTGCGACGTGAGCAATTACAGGGGCAGCACCTGTTCCTGTTCCACCGCCCATACCAGCTGTAACAAACACCATGTCTGCACCTTGTAGAGCTTCTTCAAGAACTTCCTTACTTTCTTCGGCAGCTTTCTTACCCACTTCTGGGTTTGCACCAGCACCTAAACCACGTGTAAGTTTTTCACCAATTTGTAGTTTAGTATCAGCTTTTGATAAATTTAATGCTTGCGCGTCTGTGTTTACTGCAATAAATTCTACACCTTGCACACCATGTTCAATCATGCGATTAACGGCATTGGAGCCACCGCCACCAACACCAATTACTTTTATTGTTGCTAATTGGTCCATATTTGCTTCAAAATCTAACATGTCTCGTTCCTCCTACTTGATCATTTTCCCTTTTTAACACTACCTTTGAAGGAAACGTGCATTTAATCAAAGAAATAGTTCTGGATCTTCTTCATAAAACCTTCTTTATTATCTTTAGGTTCTTCTTTTACTTTTCGTTTTGGTTTTGGTTTTTCTTTCGTATTAACTGATTTTGGAGATTGTTCTTGTTTAACTTGTTGTCCTTCAATTCCTACCTCATAATCTTTACCTTGTATTTTCGCATTTCGATAGGCGAATTGCAAGGTACCAAGCCCTACTGTAAATTGTGGTTCCCTAACTCCAATGTGAGATGGAATGGACACTCGTACATTTGTTTGAAACACATCTCTTGCTAAGTCTACTACACCTGGTACTTGCATTAACCCTCCGGTTAATACATAGCCACCCGGTAACGCGGGGTAACCCATACGTCTAAATTCTTGAAGTACGAACTGGAATATTTCATCTAATCTTGCTTCGATTATTTCTGCAATTTGAACTTGGTTAAATGTTTGTTTGTCATCCGTACCAATTGTAGTAACATTGAAAGAATTATCTTCAATTGCTGAATTTAGATAAGCGTGACCATGTTCTAATTTAATCTGTTCTGCTTCTTCAGTCGTTGTTTTCAAACCAATTGATAAATCTTTAGTAATGTTGTCTCCACCTAAAGGTATAACTGATGTATTTGCTAAGTGACCGTCTATGTAAAACGAGACTGTAGTACTACCCGCTCCGATATTAACTAAGCCAACACCTAAAGTTTTCTCATCTTGAGAAAGAGCAACTTCCGCAGCTGCAAGTGGTTGTAAGCAAATGTCCTGAACTTGTAATCCTGCTCTCTCAACACATTTTAATATGTTATGTAAATTCGTCTTACCACAAGTGATTAATGTCCCTTGCATTTCTAAACGAACACCAATCATTCCACGAGGGTCGTTTATTTCATCCTGACCATCAACAATGAATTGACGAGGGATGACATCAACGATTTCACGTTCAGGTGGTATTTGCATTACTTGAGAAGCATCAATAACACGTGTAACATCCTCTTGATCAATTTCACGCGTCTCACTCGATACTGCAACAACACCGTGGCAATCTTGCAAAGCAATATGATCACCATTAATTGAAACAATAACACTTTTAATGGCCATGTCTACCATTCTTTCAGCTTGATCAACAGCATTTTGGATAGCATGCACAGTTTGATCAATATCAACTATTGCACCTTTTTTCATCCCTACAGATTCTGCAGTTCCAACACCGATGACATTTATAGTATCATTGGACACTTCACCAATGATTACTTTTACTTTAGAAGTTCCAATATCCAAACTTACTAATATTTCGCTTCGGTTCATGATTGCACCTCCAATTAGGCCTTCGATTCCTTTCAAAATTTTAGCTTCATGTACCACTACACTTGTTAACTTCAACTTAAAAGTGCTAAATACCTTCTACTAATAACATTTTTAATAACATTTTTCTACATTTTTTAAACTTCTTCGTCAAATTCTAGTTCTTCTGTTTCGTCGATATCTTCACCCTCATATGGGACAAAGTAAGCACCTACATCTAGGTGAAGAATGCCATCGATATCATCTGATAGTTGAGAAGCAATTGATGGATAAGCACTCATTTTATTAGCGAAATTTGATACAACCCCTATAACTTCTTGTCCATCAATCGTAAATAAACGGATTCTTTCTCGATTAGTTTCTTCTGGTTCCCAATAAACCTCAGAGATTAGTAAGTTTATAGATTCAGGCACTTGGGAAAGTTGATAGGCAATACTTTGCAACATTTCATCCTCAAATCCATGAAGTAATGGTGCATCTTCCCGTGGTTGTTCTAATTGTACTTCTTCGATCTTATTTCCGTTTTGTAAAATTGGATAATAATAATCGCCATCCCTTTGATAAGCAACACGTTCATATTCTTGTACAGCTATAACAAAAGTATTATACCAGCTTCTATTAATTTCTGCATGTCTAACCTCAGGGTGTTGTTCAATTTTTTCCATTACATCATTTGTATCGACGTTCCAAAAGGATTCGTCAAAACTAATTTTTGAGTAACTAATAATCGTTTCCTCATCAACCATTTCATTGTCTACAACAGTTACAGACTTTACGTGGCTTAACGGTGATTGTATATAAACGATTATAAGAATCAACATAATGATTAACGTTAGATAGATTATAAAGCGTCTATTCGCTTTCTTCTTCCTAGCTTGTTTAAGTTGAGGTATACGATCTTCTATCGATACAATCTTTTTATCAGCCATCCAAAAAGCTACTCCTTATAATCTAATCTTTAGTATATTAACTAACAACTTTATTAAAAAGTGAGTTATTGTTCTATTATAGCACAGATTAACACTGATATAATAAGGTATTTTGTTCTAATTTGATTATTTTTAATGTTTTGTAAAACAAAAATAAAAAAACAGTAAAAAGAGTTATACTCTTTCACTGTTAAAAGTAACGAATTTCTAAAGCAGCAATCTTTTTCTAGTTTACTTTCGCATATTTACTAATATTTAACAACACACCAAGTGATAGTAACGTAATAGTTAAAGATGAACCACCATAACTAAGTAAAGGTAAGGTAATTCCTGTAACTGGAATTAATCCAATTACAACACTAATGTTAATCATAACTTGAATTGTAATCATCGCTGTAATTCCAAATGCTAAAAGGGATGCTGATAAATCTTGCGTATTTAGAGCAACTAATATTCCCCTCCAAATAACGATTAAAAACAACCCAAGTATAAATGCTCCACCTATAAGGCCTAACTCTTCAGCAATGACCGCAAAGATAAAGTCCGTTTGGGGTTCTGGTAAATAAAAGTACTTTTGCATGCTATTCCCAAAACCAAGGCCCATCAAACCTCCAGGCCCAATTGCGTATAGTGACTGGATAATTTGAAATCCATCACCTAACGGGTCTTCCCACGGGTTTAAAAAGGCTGTAATTCTACTAATTCTATATGGAGCTGATGCAATTAATGCGACTAACCCCGCTAAGCCAATACTAGCAAGAAATACGAAGTGACTAATTTTAGCACCAGCAATAAAAAGCATCAGCATTCCAGTTCCAACAAAGACAATGCCTGTACCTAAGTCGGGCTGCAACATAATTAATCCAAATGGTACAATGAGCAATAGTAACATCGGTAAGAAACCCTTTGAGAATTGGCGTAACTCTCGCTGGATTTTAGGTAGCACAGCTGCAAATAGCACAATCATACCAATCTTCATAAATTCACTTGGTTGAATACTAAAAGCACCTACACCAATCCAACTTTGTGCTCCACCACGAACCATTCCGATGCCTGGAATTAAGACAGCAATCAGTAACAAGAAACAAAGAACGTAAGCTGTAACAGAATATTGAAGCCATTTATAATATGGAATTTTTAACGTAACTACAATCCCAATGACACCTAGCAATGCAAATAGCGCCTGTCGCTTTAAATAAAAAGCAGAATCTCCAAACTTATAATCCGACCATATGGACGAAGAGCTATAAACCATCACTAGACCAATTAAAAGTAAAATAGCAATCGCTGTTAGTAACACATAATCTAATTTTTCCTGTTTATAATCCAAAAAAACACCCCTAACTCCAAGTTTTGAAGTTGGGGCTTATGTCGTACAAGCCCCTATTAAAGCTTATGCACGACTTCGATAAACATGTCTCCTCGGTCTTCAAATGATTTAAATTGATCCCAGCTAGCACATGCAGGTGAAAGAAGGACAATGTCACCTTTCTCACTTTGTTCATATGCCTTTCGAGTAGCTTGTTCCAAATTGTCTACGACATACAATTGGTCAAATTGTTGCCGTTCAGCTGCTTGTTTTATTTTCCCACGCGCCTCACCATATGCAACGCAACTTCTAACATAGCTAAACTGTTGGAATAGCTCATCAAAGTCATTACCTCGATCTAATCCGCCAATAACTAATACTACAGGATTATTAAACGATTGTAATGCTTTTGTTGTAGCTAATATGTTTGTCGCTTTTGAATCATTATAAAATAATCGTCCATTTTTATTCTCAACAAATTGCAATCGGTGTTTAACCCCTATAAAACGAGCTAAAACTGTTTGAATGACTTCATCCTGAACCCCGAAATGCTTAGCTACTGCGACACTTGCTAAAACGTTTTCAAGGTTATGCATACCAGGTAAAACAACATCTTCACGGTCAATTACCCAGTCATTGTTAAAATAAATCGATTGACCATCAAAAGAAACACCTTCATAACTAAAATGGTTTATAGTAAATGCCATTTTTTGAACAACACAGTCTTCTAAAGAATCACTCACTGTCGAGTCATTACCATTATAGACGACAAGGTCCTCTTTAGTTTGGCGTTTAATAATATTAAGTTTTGAGCTAATGTAATCTTCACGAGACTTATGATAGTCCAAATGTGCCTCAGTAATATTTAAAAGTACTGATACATCTGGTTTAAAATTTCGTATCGCTTTTAGTTGGAACGATGATAGTTCCATTACTACTGGTTGCTGATCTTTTTGCTTACGAACAACTTCAGATGCAACTTGTCCAATGTTGCCTGCCAATAGCGGCTCTTGCCCTGCCTCTTTTAGCAACTCATAAATTAAAGTAGTTGTTGTCGTTTTACCATTTGTACCGGTAATCGCAATTAACGGGCCATCTATCAATTCATAAGCTAACTCCACTTCAGTTACAACAGGAATATTTAGCTTTTCTGCTTCTTGAATAATGTTGTGATGGTGAGGAATACCAGGGTTTTTAACAACGAGGTCAACACCTTCTAAAACTTCTAAAGGGTGATGACCTGTCACTGTTTCCACACCTAAACTACTAAAATATTGAGCCTTTTCATTTTGATCAAAAGCTTGTTGGTCATTAATAAGAAAAGGAATACCACTATCATAAAGTAACTGAGCAGCAGCTTCTCCACTCTTCGCTAACCCGAGTACTAATACTTTATTATAAGGAAAATGACGTAACGTTTTCACTACATTAACACCTCAATATAAACCCCAAACGCAGCACAAACGAATCCAACTACCCAGAATGTGATGACGACACGCCACTCTGACCAGCCAACTAATTCGTAATGGTGGTGAAGTGGACTCATTTTGAATACACGTTTACCAGTCGTTTTGTATGAGATTACTTGAATGATTACAGATAATGTCTCTATAACAAAGACACCACCAATAATTATAAGTAAGATTTCAAGCTTCATTAAAATTGCAACAATAGCAATGGCAGCACCGATCGCTAATGAACCTGTATCCCCCATAAATACTTTTGCTGGGTGACTATTAAATACTAAAAATCCTAACAATGCACCAACAACTGCAAAAGTAAATATTACTACCTCAGTCGGCATACCAAATGCCCAACCGATAATACCAAATGCCGCAAAAGCAATAGATGCTGTACCAGCTACAAGCCCGTCTAACCCATCAGTTAAGTTCACAGCATTTGATGCACCTACTAACATAATTAAAATTAAGATCCCGTAAGCCCATCCAAGATCAATTGAATAATTAGTCCCTGGAATGGCTATATCAGTTGGGAATGTACTATTGGATAAAATAATATAAACAACAATAGCAATAATCAATTGGAAAAACATCTTTTGTTTTGATGTTAAACCTAAGTTACGTTTTTTCGTTATTTTAATAAAATCATCTAAAAATCCGATTAAACCATAACCTATTAATACAAATAATAATATAAATAATTCCGTAGAGAACAACGTCTGCGGATCTCTTAAAACGAGAATTAATGTCGTAGCTACAACTGAGAAAATGATCATCACACCGCCCATTGTTGGCGTACCTGATTTAGCTTGGTGTGATTCGGGTCCTTCTTCTCGTATGCTTTGCCCAAATTTTAACCTACGTAAAAATGGTATTAAAACTGGCGATAATAAAACAGCAATTAAAAATGCAACTGCAATTGTTATAAAAATCAATGTTTGTGACAAAACCTATTCTTCCTTTCTTTTCTACTTTAAGAAACTAATTGTTGGATTAATTGTTCAAATTTCATACCTCTTGATGCTTTAAACAATATAACTGTATCTTTTTTCATATAATTTTCTATTTCATTCATTAACATATCATGATTATCGAAGTGCTCTGCTCTACCATTAAAATCACTCGGTAGTGCTTTAATAATATATTGACTATCTTGGCCAACTGTGAAAACGACATCAATTTCTTGATTAATTACTTCGCCCACTTTACGGTGTTCACTTTCAGCAAATTGACCTAACTCAAAAATATCACCTAAAACTAATACTTTATAAGTTTCAGAAAAACTTTTTATGACGTCGATTGATGCACGCATCGAAGTAGCTGAAGCATTATATGCATCATTAACAATCACTGCTCCTGACTCTGTTTCGATTTGTTCAAATCTCATGCCAGGAAGTGATAAGTTCGCCAATGAACGGGCCATTTTACTAGAATCGATAGTCAATAAATCACTAATTGCTAAAGCGTATGTTGTATTTTTGGCTTGATGCATACCTAATAAAGGAACCTGAAATGATTGTTCATTAATAGTAAACGTCGTTTCATTTTTCTTTTGAACAACGTCTCTTACTTCATAGTCTAACCCAGAAATAAAACCACAAGTCACAACACGTTGTGATAAATCCACTTGAAGAAGTGGTTCATCCCCATCTACGATTAATACACCATCTTCACTCAAACCTTTTACAATTTCAAGCTTAGCATTAGCAATCCCTTCTCTACTACCTAAATATTCAATATGAGATTCACCAATATTCGTAATGACAGCTATATCAGGTTTTGCAATGTCAGATAATTGCTCGATTTCACCAAAACCACTCATACCCATTTCTAAAACTAAAACCTCTGTTTGAACAGGCATGCGAAGTATTGATAACGGCAGGCCTATTAGGTTATTTAAATTTCCTTCTGTTTTAGATACTTGATAAAACTCACTCAACGAGGAAGCTATTAATTCTTTTGTTGTCGTCTTTCCATTTGATCCAGTTACCCCAATGACAGTTGGATTAATATAATCACGATATGCTGTGGCAAGTTGTTGTAAACCTTCTAAAGTATCCTCAACAAAAAATAGCGGGAAATCATCTGGTAAATCAGCTGGAACTTCTTCCTTTTTAGACCATAATGAAGCGACAGCACCTTTATCAACCGCTTGCAAAAGAAAATCGTGCCCATTAAACCGTTCTCCAATTATAGGCACGAACAAACCATTAGTAACAATTTCTCTACTATCGGTATAAATAGTATTTATATCTAATTGTTGATTTAAATTTCCTCGATATTTTAGAAATATTTTATGTAAAAAATCAATTGAGAACTTTTTCATATTATGACTCCTCTTAATTCACTCAGCGATAAATCAATATCGGCTGAGATAATGCTATTTTATTAATTAATGGCTCATTCGTAATTGAACCATTTCACGAGCTACTTCACGGTCGTCAAAGTGGTGACGCTCTCCATTAACTTCTTGATAAGTCTCATGTCCCTTACCAGCGATCAATATAATATCATCTTTTTCAGCAATATGAACAGCACGTTCAATTGCTTCTCTTCTATTTTTAATTACAGTAAACACACCATCATCATCTGTTAAATGACGTGTCATATCAGCTAAAATAGCACTAGGATCTTCTGATCTTGGGTTATCCGATGTAAAGATGACATGATCACTATACTTCATAGCAGCATCTGCCATTAATGGACGCTTTGTACGATCACGGTCACCGCCACAACCGATAATTGTTATAACACGATGCTCTTTAAGCTCATCAATTGTTTGTAATACGTTTTCTAATGAATCGGGTGTGTGAGCATAATCAACAATGACCGAGAAGTCTTGCTTCGAATCAACTAATTCAAAACGACCCGGTACACCTTCCATTTCTTTAATCGCTTCACTCATCACTTCCAACGATATATTGTGGTGATAAGCAGTTCCTACAGCAGCTAATATATTATATATATTAAATTTGCCCGTTAACTTAGTTGTAATGTTCGCTAGTTCATCTGGAGTATTTAGTTTAATTGTTAATCCACTAGGCGAAATATTGTAATCTTCTACATTGATTACAGCTGTTTCATCTAAGCTATAATTAACAATTGGTTGAGCCGTTGCACCCATCATTAGTTCAGCATAACGGTCATCACTATTTAT
The DNA here is from genome assembly GCF_000269905.1 of Alkalibacillus haloalkaliphilus C5. Classification (GTDB taxonomy): domain Bacteria; phylum Bacillota; class Bacilli; order Bacillales; family Alkalibacillaceae; genus Alkalibacillus; species Alkalibacillus haloalkaliphilus_A. The sequence goes on along the minus strand of NZ_AKIF01000042.1, from coordinate 8,075 downwards.
AATTGCAGTCTTCTCTTTATTAGAATAAGTATTACCTAACTGTGCAAAAAGTAAAGATTTCGCATAGGCATAATCTTCCATCGTTGGATGATAGTCTAAATGATCTTGTGATAAGTTTGTATAGACTGCTGTATCAAAGTCAATCCCAAACACTCTACCTTGTTTCAAAGCATGCGAAGATACTTCCATAATGACTGTATCGACACCTTCATCTAACATGAGCTTTAAATGCTTATGTAAAAATAAAGGGTCAGGAGTTGTATTTTGTACTGGGTATCGTTGTTCTCCAATTTTCATGTCAATCGTTCCAATAACCGCCGTTTTATGATTGGCCTTACTAAAAATAGCATCTAACAAATATGTTAACGTCGTCTTACCGTTAGTCCCGGTAATTCCAATCATACTTAGCTTTTGACTTGGCTGCCCGTAAAACGTATCAGCCAGTTGAGCTAAAGCTTGCTTTGTACTTGGCACTATAATAACAGGAACATTTGTTTCAATAGGCTTTTGAGCAATAATAGCTGTCGCACCCTTTACAACTGCATCATCAATAAACTGATGTCCATCAAATGTAAGACCTTCTTTACAAACAAACAACGAACCTTCGCTTACTTGCCTTGAATCCATCTCAATAGACGTGATCTCTAAGTTTAATAGTTCTTCTTTATTACATTTTATAACTTGAAGATTATTAATTAGATCTAATAACTTCATTTCACCACTACCTTTAAATTAATCTACATTCATTATAACAAATTCTACACTAGTCTATAATAATTATTTTGGATCATTGAATAAAAGTTATTTATTTGATAATTATTGAGTTTCTTCATCACCTAAAAATACACGAATAGTTGAACCAGATTCAACGACTGTTCCACTTGATGGAGCTTGGGAAATGACAACATCGCCCTCCCCTTCTACTTCAATCGTAATGTTGGCTAAGTATTGTTGAAGGTCGTTAACTGTTTCACCTACTAAATTAGGGACTTCTACAGTTGGCATATCAGGCCATTGGAAATCTTTTTCAAGGCCTCCTTCACGTATCGGAACGTCTAGATGCCTTAAAGAATCACCGATAATACGACCACCAATCGGACTGGCAACAACCCCACCAAACTGAAGGACATCCTTAGGGTTATCGATAGCAACATAAACTAACAATTCAGGGTCATCAGCAGGTGCAAAACCAATAAATGAAACGATATGGTCATTCTCCAAATAACGCCCATCTGGACCAACCTTCTGAGCAGTACCTGTTTTTCCACCAACACGATACCCATGAACATAAGCTCCTCGGCCAGTTCCTTTTGCAACAACGTGCTCTAATGCACGCTTCACTTCTTCTGATGTTTCAGTCGAAATAATACGCTCTCTTAGATTAGGTTCACGCTCTTCTACCATTTCACCTGTTATAGGGTCTACAACACCTTTCACTACATATGGTTCGTAAAGGTAACCCCCATTTATGGCCGCTGCAACTGCAGTAACTTGTTGAATTGGTGTTACAGAGACACCTTGACCGAATGCAGTCGTTGCCAATTCAACTGGCCCCACTTGTTCTTCATCAAATAGAATGCCAGTACTTTCGCCTTCAAGATCAATTCCTGTTTTCTCTCCAAACCCGAACTGATCAATATACGTAAACAACTTCTCTTCCCCTAATTTTTGACCTAAGTTTACAAATCCAGGGTTACAAGAGTTCTGAACAACTTCCAAATACGTCTGACTTCCGTGTCCACCACTTTGCCAACAACGCAAACGGGCTCCACCCACTTCTATATGCCCATGGTCATGAAAGTCATCTTCATCTAAGTCGATTAAACCTTCTTGTAATGCTGCTGATAAGGTTATTATTTTAAACGTTGAACCAGGTTCATAAGTACTAAAAACCGGTAAGTTTCGGTTATATACTTCAGGCTCAACAGACTGGTATTCATTTGGATGAAAGTTAGGTCTAGTTGCCATGCTAAAATTTCGCCACTTTTAGGATCCATTACCATCGCTAGAGCACCATCAGGGTTATACTCAGCAACTGCTTGGTCTAATTCTCTTTCAACAATTGCTTGTATGTCTGCATCGATTGTTAATGATAAATGATTTCCGTCTTCAGGTGGCGTATATCGGTTAGACATTTCTTCTAATCGATGACCTTTTGCATCAGAGAAAAACGACAATGCCCCAGGTTCGCCACTTAATACTTCATCATAACTAGCTTCTAACCCCATTAATCCTTGGTTATCAATCCCTGTAAAACCTAGCACGTGAGCTAGCTTTTCGTCATATGGGTAAAAACGCTTTGAGTCTTCAGCTAAATAAAGACCTGGTAAATTCAAAGTTCGAATAGCATCAACTTGTTCTTTGTTTAATTTTCTTCCTTCTGGATGAATCGCTTCAACAGAAACATTCTTTGTTAAATGATCTCGAAGTTTCTCTTCATCAATATCGATTATTAGGCTTAGTTGTTCTACAGCGTAATCAACATTTTCAATTTGTCGTGGTACGATTAACAAACTAGGTGCAACTTCATTTTCAACTAAAACTTCGCCATTTCTGTCTAAAACATTTCCTCTTTCAGGTTGGAAAGGAATATCTCGACTCCATAATTCTTCTGCTTTCGCTACTATTTCAGGACTTGAAATAAGTTGCACATACGCTAACTTACCAAGCATGACAACAAAATAAAGTGCAATACATAAAAAAACAATGGCCAACCGCTTTCTCACAGTAACAACTGAAACACGTCTCATGTTCATTCTCCTTTTACAAGCTATGCTTGTATTAAACTTATGAGAAATTACGGTATTTTAGACCATTGTCCATTTTAGTTATTTAACTACATCAGACAAATACTTTTATTCAAAATATTCTTCATCCTCTTCCTCTTCATCTTCCTCATTGTTATTTCGTTCTTCTGAGAGCTCAACTACTAAACGACGGTCTTCACTAAAGGTATTTCCTTCTTCAATATTTTGATCAATCACTAACCCTGAACCAATATAGTCTAGATCAATATTAGTCATTCGACTTAAAGCAATAACATCCCTTAAAGTCCATCCTGTTAGATCAGGCATCGTCATTTGATCATCCGTTTTTAATAGGACACGTTGATTCGTAAAGACTTGACTACCACTTGTTGGCCAAGTACCTTCAACAGTGTTTCCTTCACCTATAACGTTGACCTGGAATCCTAACTCACTTAACTCACTTGTTACAGTATCCACACTTTGACCAGAATAATCGTTGATTGTCGTCTCATCAGTATGTGTTGCATTCTCTTGATCCGGAGATACGTCAAGATAATGAAGGCTATTTTCCATGACGGTGCGGTAAATGTAAGATGTCGTTTCACTTCCTTGATAACGGTAATCAACATCAGGTTGTTTTACAGCTACAAACATTAGTAATTGCGGTTCATCTTGCGGTGCCATCCCGACAAATGAGAAGACATAATTTGGTCCGCCTGACATATATAACCCTGTCTCTGGATCAGGAATTGATGCCGTACCTGTTTTACCAAATGTCGTATATTGATCCAACGCAAATGCATTGGCTGTTCCTTCTTCCTCAGTTACTGTTTGACCAAGTAAGTCTTTTACATGCTCAACAGTATCCGGACTAATAGGATCACCAACTACTTCACGATCTTTTTGTTCAACTAGTTGACCATTGTTTGAGTCTTGGATGTTTGATAGTACATACGGTTGAACAATTTCACCATCATTCGCAAAAGCCGTTGCTGCCTTCATAATTTGAATTGGAGTAAAAGTAGAACCTTGTCCGTAAGCCGTCGTAATTTGTTCCCAAGGCCCTCCATAAGAAATCGTCCCTATTCTTTCACCTGTTAAGTCTACCCCTGTCATTCGATCTAAGTGAAAATCTTCGAGATATTCTAAGTACGTTTCTGGCCCCATTTTATTCCAAAGCAGTTCAGCCATAGCAACGTTAGATGACCTAAGGATTCCTTCATCAAACGTTATTTCTCCCCAACCATCACGATCGTGGTCATGAATAGTACGGCTATGCTCATTTATTTGGAATTGACCAGATTGGAATGTTTCATTACCGTTATAAACACCTTCTTCAATTGCTGCTGCTAACGTGAAGATCTTCATTGTTGAACCTGGTTCAAACGGAGATGAAATCATATCATTATACCAGTTTTCGATGTTATCTCGAGAGTTTGGGTCAAACGTCGGTCTGTTTGACATTGCTAAAATTTCACCAGTGTTTGGATCCATAACTCCAGCCATAATTCGTTCCGGACTATAAGTATCTTCTACAGTCGTTAATGCATCTTCTAAAAATGACTGTATTTTTTGATCAATTGTCAGATGAATATCAAAGCCATCTTCAGGTGACTGTACTGTTTCTTCTGCATTTCTTAACTGATGCCCGTAACTATCTCTTTGATAATTAATATAGCCATCTTCACCAGTCAAATACTCATCAAACTCTAATTCTATACCATATGCACCTCGAGCTTGAGTTTGCTCTTCATCATCAGTATATCCAGTATAACCAATGATTTGAGAGGCATATAAGCCATTAGGGTAATAACGTTGTAGCGTCTGTTCAAAGTATATTCCAGGCAATTCTAATTCTTCTATAGCTTCATACTCAGACTCGGACAACCCCTGCCCTAATGATCCAAACTCAATTTGGTAACGATCATTGTCTATACCATTTTGAATTCTGCTTTTTATACTTGCAACATCCTCATCTAACACATTAGATAATTGTTGTGCGGTATGTTCTGCATCTTCTACGTGAAGAGGAACTGAAGAATTACCTGTATATGTTTCATCTAAAATAGCATACATGTTATAAACAGGGCGATTATCCGCTAACGCCATCCCAGAACGGTCATAAATTTTGCCACGCTCAGCTTGGAGTGTCGTGTTCGTTTCTCGCATATTCTCTGCATAAGCAACTAAATCGACCGAATGTATTTCACCAGTTACTTGAATATACATAAATCGGCCGATAATCGTTAAGAAAAGTATCGAAAAAATGAGGACGACAATTAACAGCATAATGCCATTTTGATTGACTTTACGCATTTAAATCACGCCTTAAGGAGTATTATTCGCTTGTCTTACTTCTGCATTTCTAATATTCAATCCATTCTCTTCAGCAATCGTTAATATACGGTTCGGATTACTTAATTCTTGTACTTCAGCTTGCAAAGAATTGTTTTGTGCTTGTACATCTTGTACTTGTGTTTGTAATTGTTGAACATCTCGGTTAAGTGTATCAACTGATGAAGAGAAACTAACCACAATCACCGCTAAAACGGAAACTAATACAATTCCGAATGTATATAACACTTTCTCACCTTTTGTAAACCAAGGTTTTTTCACCGGTTGTTGTGGTGGTTGTGGTTGTTGATCTTGCCTACGTTGTGGTTGGACTGGTTGTTGGACTTGATAGGTCTTCACTTGTTCAAGCGCCATAATTTTTATCTCCTTTCATCGAGTGCGTATTGTTCTTCCCATTCTTTCACTTTTTCTACAATTCTTAGTTTTGCCGATCGAGAACGTCTGTTTTCTTCAACTTCTTTTTCAGACGGTACTATTGGCTTTCGCGTAACTTGTTTGAACGGTGGTTGCACCTGTTCTGGCAATAATGGAATATCTTTTGGTAATGGTGGCTCTGTACTCCACTTCTTCATTGCTTGTTTGCATATCCTGTCCTCTAAAGAGTGGAACGTAATGACTGCTAACCTTCCTCCAATCGCTAACTTCCTCGCTGATTGATGAAGTGCATCTTGAAAAACATTCAACTCATCGTTTACCGCAATTCTAATAGCTTGAAAAATTCTCTTACCTGGGTGTCCACCTTTTCGTCTAGCTGCCGCTGGAATTGCGTCTTTAATAATGTTGACTAATTCTAATGTTGTCTCAATAGGCTTTTCTTCTCGTTTCTTTTCGATCTGTCGAGCAACTTGTTTAGAAAACTTCTCTTCTCCGTATTTAAAAAAGATTCTTACTAAGTCTTCATAAGCCCATTCGTTAACGACATTATATGCACTTAGAGGACTCGTTTGATCCATACGCATATCTAATGGTGCGTCTTGGTGAAAACTAAACCCTCTTTCACCTTCATCCAACTGTGGAGATGAAACACCTAAATCAAAAATGATTCCGTCTACTTCTTCAACACCAAGTTGATTTAACTCTTCTTCTAAATTCACAAAGTTACTTTTTATATACTGAACTTGACCTTCATAACCTTGCAACACTTCTTTGGCATATTCAATCGCTGAGTCATCTTGGTCAAAAGCGACCAGCTTACCTACATCTGTTAACTGTTCGACAATTCGCTTAGAGTGTCCAGCACCGCCTAACGTACAGTCGACATACGTGCCATCTTCTTTGATGTCTAATCCTTTAATCGCTTCGTTGTTTAAAACACTGTAATGTTCAAACATATTTGGCACCTCATTATGTTAAATATCAAAATCCATCAAGTTCTCCGCAATCTCTCCAAAAGAATCCTCTGACTCTTCTACGTAAGTGTCCCATTGTTCTTTAGACCAAACTTCTACACGATTAGAAACACCAATGACGACACACTCTTTATCTAACGCTGCATAATTGCGTAGAGGTGATGGTACATTTATTCTTCCTTGTTTATCAATTTCGCATTCAACCGCTCCTGAAAAGAAGAATCGTGTAAATGCGCGGGCGTCTTTCTTTGTAAGTGGAAGTTGCTTTAACTTCTCTTCAAGCTGTTTCCACTCACCTAACGGGTATGCAAATAGACACTTGTCCAAACCTCTCGTAATAACGAAAGTTTGCCCAAGATCTTCACGAAACTTTGCCGGTACAATTAAACGACCTTTCGTGTCTATATTATGTTGATACTCTCCCATGAACATAGACTTCGCCCACCTTTGAATAAATTTTACCACATTACCCCACTTTCTACCACTTAATTTCCCAAAAAAATAAAAAAATACACGTCTAATTTTAGAATTAGACGTGTAAACCGCATCATATCAACATTTTCATTGGTGAAACTGAAGTGGAGGATAGTGGTAACGAGGTGGTTACAATGTGATGAATTGGTGATCTTGTTCCCACCTAGGTGGTATTTCAGTTAACTGAATCGGTAAGTCTAGCCCATATTCATTCAACCAATACACAATGTTCCACATTCTTTCTTGTAACCCACCACTTGGATTATAAAATTCATTTAATTCATCAAATTGCTTAACCGTTTGTTCATGCTGCTTGTTTAATTCATTCATAATTCTTTTTTCAACGTAATCAATTTCATCTTCAATTTGTTTTAAGTTCGTCTTAGTCAGCGCTTCTATATCAGAACTTACACCTTGAGCAATACTTTGTAGTGGTTGATGCACAACTTCAAGTTGCTTTTTTACTTCTTCCACTGTTTCTCTAACTGGATATTTACTTTGACGTGTTAACCAATTCATTTTGAAATGATAAGAGCCTTCATTAATTACCGCTCCTTCATCCATTTGGTACTGTTCAATAAATGATTGATGATTACGTTTCATAAGTGTTAATGAAAGCCTTGGAGTGACAATAGGTAACTTTAGGTTTAATGCTTTAAAAGCGCCTTTTAAAGCAGCCCAATATGCTATCTCACCTGGACCTCCAACAAATGAAAGAACAGGGAAAACTAACTCTTGCATTAGTGGTCTAGTAACAACGTTATTACTAAATAATTCAGGGTGTTCATCAACGAGTTGCTTAAGTTCACTCTCTGAAAAACTAACTTCCCCACCCTTTGATTGAAACATACCTTCTTTTGTCACTTCTAACAATAAACGCTCACCCTCATAATGATAGAACAAGTGAGCATCTGAAAGTGATGCATCTAAATTAACGTGATAACCATCGTCAGCTAACTCATTTAATTGCTTAGTTACTTGCACTGCAAGATCCCGTCGATTTTCAACCATTTGCAAGAAATATGGACGCTCTAATTTTCTTAAACTTTCATCATCAGCATCCACTAACACTAAGCCTTCAGAATGCAAATAATTGTTGAGTTAAGTAGGCAAAGAAATCAACATATGTTTCACTTTTAGCTACCGCATC
>NZ_AKIF01000041.1 GCF_000269905.1 Alkalibacillus haloalkaliphilus C5 | reverse complement strand
CTAATTTGCTTTTAGTTTTATCCATCGTTGACTTTAAATTCATGGAAATTTTTTTTGATTAAAATCGACAAAAGTTATATTTATTTCCTAATGTAGTGTTATATAATGGATTTATACATACAGAGGAGGACTAGACATGAGAACGCTTATTTTTATTGCATTGCTCGGAATGTTTGTTATGTTGTCGGCATGTAATGATGAAACAGAGCAAGCAAACGAACACGAAGAAGAACCTGTTGAAGAACAAGAGGAAGAAGAAAAAGAAAATGGACAAGAAGAAGAGGTAAGAGAAGAAGAGTCTGAAGAAGAAGACGAACAAGAAGAAGTCGAAGAAGAACAAGAGCCTCAATATGAAATAACAGATAGTTCATCACTTTCTCCAATAGATGATGCTAACCCTAGTGTTGTCTTACTAACGATTGATGATGCGCCAGATGGACAAGCTTTAGAAATGGCAGAAACATTAAAGGCACTTGATGCTCCAGCGATCTTTTTCGTTAACGGTATTTTCATGGAAAGTGAGGAAGATCAGGAAATAGTAAGACAAATTCACGAGATGGGTTTTGCAATTGGAAACCACACTTACAGTCATCAAAACTTACAAAACATCTCAGAAGAAGAGCAACGTGAAGAAATTATTAGTTTAAGTGAAATGATTGAAGAAGTTACAGGTGAAAAACCTCAGTTCTTTAGAGCACCTCATGGGGCTAACACTGATTTTGCGCGTGACTTAGTTGAAGATGAAGGTATGCTGTTAATGAATTGGACGTATGGCTATGATTATTTTGAGCCATATATGGAAGCAGATAAACTTGCTGAGGCGATGATCACGGGTGAAGCACCTGAGATAGATGAGCCTAACTCACTTTTAAGAGATGGTGCTAACTTGTTAATGCATGATCGTGAATGGACAAATGAAGCGCTAGAGGAAATTGTTGAAGGTCTACGTGACCAAGGATACGATATGTTAGACCCTAAATTAATCTTAACACCTTCAGACGAGTGAAGAGCGGATCAAACCGCTCTTTTTTTTATCTATAATGTACTACTATATGACAATTAATAAATTAGTATGATACAAATTATTAATTTATGTAACCTATTGCAATAATTAGTATGACATAATATACTATAAATAACTTAATTGTTATATCACTGTCTGAAAGGGGAATTTGAATGGGTACAATTGTTTGTTCAAGCTGCCAGCGTGTGATTGATTATTTTGATTATGAAAAGGTAACAGTTTTATATAGTAGCCATTGTGCTTGTAAAAAGGATAAAAAATAAATAACATTGCAACCACTTACAGCAATGTGTAATAAGTATTAAGGTACATGTTCAGCCATGTACCTTTTTCTCTTTTCTTTATTGGTGTGGCTAATTAAAAAATGCTATACTACTTAGCAAGGGAGTGGTAATTGGTGGCAATACGTACTAAAGTTACAGAAATGTTAAGTATTGAATGGCCTATTATACAAGGTGGCTTGGCCCATTTAGCCTATGCTGATTTGGCTGCTGCTGTCTCAAATGCTGGTGGGCTTGGTCAAATTACTGCAATGAGTTTACCAAGTGATGAAGCGTTAAGAGAAGAAATACATAAAGTAAAACAAATGACTGACCGACCTTATGGCGTTAACTTTGCAATCGGTCAAGGGTATAGCTCTTTTGAAAAGCGAGTACAAATTGCTATTGAAGAAAACGTACCTGTTATATCAATTACTGGTGGTAACCCTAAACCAGTTTTAGAACAAGTGAAAGGGACGAGTATAAAAACATTGGTGTTAGTTGCAGCTAAACGACAAGCAATTAAAGCTGCTGAGCTTGGTGCTGATGCGGTGATGGTTGTCGGCCATGAAGGTGGAGGTCATTTAGGGCGTGATGATATAGGTACCTTTGTATTAACACCAGAAGTAGTTGATGCTGTTAATGTACCTGTCATAGCATCAGGAGGTATAAGTGATGGACGTGGATTAATGGCAGCTTTAGCCTTAGGTGCAGAAGGTATAGAAATGGGGACGCGATTTATTGCAACAAAAGAATGTGTTCATGCTCATGAACGGTATAAACAAGCATTATTAAACGCGAATGAGCAATCTACAGTTTTAATTAAAAAATCGCTAGGTCAACCAGCTCGAGCAATCAAGAATGAATGGACCAATCAAATATTACAATTAGAAGAACAAGAAGTGGGCTATGAAGGATTGAAAGATTATATTAGTGGGAATGCTAATAAACGTTATATTTATGATGGGGTCGAATCTGAAGGGTTTGGTTGGGCAGGCCAAGTTGCTATGCGAATTCAAGGAGTTCCGACTGTTCAACAACTTTTCAACCAAATTGAGGATGAAGTTATTCAAGTACAAGCAAAGTGGAAATACAGCTAGAGAGGTGAGTAAATGAATTATCATTATCCAATTGACCCAGATTGGTCGACAGAGCAAGTGATGGATGTTGTTCAATTTTTCAATACAGTAGAAGAAGCATACGAAGGTGAAGTGAGAAAAGAGAAAGTGTTAGAGCAATATAAAAAATTCAAAGATATTGTTCCAGCTAAAGACGAGGAAAAAACGATGTTTAAAGAGTTTGAAAAACATTCAGGCTATATACCTTATAAAGTTGTCAAAAAAGCGCAAGAAGCTGAACAGAGTGAAAATGTAACGATGAAATAAATAAACCCCAAAAGTATTTCTTTTGGGGTTTTGACACATTAGTTTTGGACTTGTTTCGTTAAGTTATAGAGACTCATTACTGTTTCAAATGTTTCTTCACAAGCTTTAATAAATGTTTCACCATCTTGCAAGCGTTCATCATGACGGTCAAATGTTTGACCACAAAGGATCTCTGCTTTTTTGACACTTTCGAGTCGATCGACAAGTTCATCAAAGTGTCCGTTTTTCATATCAACATGTGAAATAGTCTCAGGCTTCATGTGATCTTTAGACCAGACGAAATGATCGGGAATATTATTTAATACATCTTGCTTATTGTTTTTTAATTGTCTTGCGAAGTCACCTTTAATAGGACTTTCATAAATGACGGCAAACCATACAAAGACATGTGATTCCCACATACCAATTTGGAAGTGCGGTAATTTTTTATAGCCGCGTTTATTGCTTGCTAACGCTGCCCACGTATCGTTCGGTGGGTTCGTTTTACGACGAGCATGTTTGGCAACGTGGACAAACATTTCATCACCAGCTAATGAAGATACAGTTGGTTCAACCGTTTCAGCAATAGCTTGTAATTTCGGCGATACACGACTTTTAAGTTCAGTCATACGTTCATCTAATCCATCAATTGTAAATACATCGAAGTCTGCTTGTTCAAATCCTCGGAAAGTCGTCATAAAATCGCTCCTTTATTAAATTGTTATTATTACTTTAAACATATTCTAACATAAAATGACGGTTAGTACTTAATAAGACACATAGCGAAACATAGTACTATTATAAATAGTTGAATACTATCGTAATCATAGAAAAGGGGTTACTTACAATATGAGCCATCAATCAGTAGAAGAAATTAAGACAAATGCAATACAGTGGATTAAAGAAGCTGGTGTTTTTATTAAAAGCCATATGAAAAAGCCATATGAAGTGGATACTAAACAGGACCGCAAAGACTTAGTGACAGAAGTTGATCAAAAAACTGAACAATTTTTTATTGATAAGATTTTTTCTCAATACCCTGACCATCAAGTACTAGGCGAAGAAGGGATGGGGGATAAAGTTCAATCTTTAAATGGTGTTGTTTGGATTATCGACCCAATTGATGGCACGATGAACTTTGTGCACCAGGAGCGGTTCTTTGCCATATCAGTCGGTATTTATTTTGATGGTATAGGTGAAATTGGCTTAATTTATGACGTGATGGATGATGTTTTATATGAGGGAATTAGAGGAGAAGGTGCTTATAAGAATGGCAAACGCTTAAACTCAATTGATCCTGAGAAACATTTAGAAGATGCTTTAATTGGTCTTAACAATTCTTGGGCAATTCCTAATCGTAAACTAAATGAAGAAAAAATTCATGATCTTATTAGAAAGGTTAAAGGAACGAGGTCATACGGTTCAGCAGCATTAGAGTTTGCTTTTATTGCAGAAGGTATTATAGATGCTTATATTACGATGCGTTTAGCACCGTGGGATATTGCAGCAGGGATGATTATCGTTAATGAAGTTGGTGGCATTACGACGCGTGTAGATGGTACAGATGTTAACATGTTAACAGGAAACACAGTCATTTGTGCTAACAAGGCGATTCATGATGAACTCCTTGACTTTATTGAAACGAAATAAAAAAAGCGCTTACCCTTAATAGGAAGCGCTTGATTCATTATTCTTCTTCGTGTTTCTTTTGATAGTCACTTTTAAATTTAAAACCTACACCCATTAAAGCGAATCCAGCGAAGAGGAATAGAGCGAATAATTCATAGCTACGATAACTAATAACAATAGCTGAAGCGATAAAACATGCTACAACAGCTATGGCTAATAAGAGCATTTTAATTTCATGTTTCATTATCTTCACCTCATCAGTTTAAGTGTACATGATGTGACAAAATTTGAAAACATTCATTTTATATATGGCGTTAATTTTTTCATTTTAGTATGATGATAAAGGAGCGTAGTTATAGAGGAGGAAGGATATGGATACAGAGTCAGTACAAGCTGCTGAACAGCATTTTAGTTTTGCACCTATTGAAAAATATTTTCTCGTAGATATAGGTGGGACAACTGGTTTTTGGTTGTTGTTTTTAACGATTGCTGTTTTTGCAGTCATCACATATAAATTAGGGTTTGCCAAGCAGTTACCAGTCTTAAGTCGTTAATTGTTTATATACTGCTTGTAATTGGGTGCATTTTGTTAATATTATTTGCGATTTTCTCATTACCGATTGTCGAAGTGTTAATCATCATCTCATTAGTTTTAGGTATTTATCGATTTAGACTGCATCGAGAGAGGAAAGAGCAAGAAGCTAGTAGTTAGTTAGATAAAAAGGCTGTCCTCATACTATGAGGGCAGCCTTTTTATCTAATGTAATCCTCAGTTTGTTCTTCTTCATATAAGTTAAAATTGTTACTTTGTTTGCGTTCATGGGTTTTATCTGAAATTCGCTCAGAACATTCGTCACATAAATAGGACAACTTGCGCTTTTTGCGTAATTGTTTAGCTAATAGAGAATAAGCTTCGATCTTGTCAACACGGTCACATAAAATACATTTTGCGCGCAATATTTTCACCTCTTCTTTAATAACGTATACTGTTTTCTGACATTGTAACATGTTTTTTGTTTTTATGGGAAAGAGGTTATATGTTTTAAACTGAACAAAACGGGAATGACATTATTAAATAAGCAAAAACTATAGTTACATATTATTAGGAGGAGGGCATTGATATGGCTAATAAACTAATTGTATCGTCAGTGGTAGCTGCAGGGGCTGCATTAACGTCATACGTATTAATCGATGAGAATAGACGCAATGGAATAAAACAGAAAGTGAAACAACTTAAAGAGTCGTTTAATGAAGGTAATCATACCAACCTGCCTATAGAAGAAGCAGGCAATCCTGAGTTAGATGACATAGAAAACTCTGAGATGGTTGCTGAAGGTTCCCAATTTGGCGTTCAATATTATAATGAAGTAATGGAAAAGAAGTGAAAAAGCTCCCGTCGGTGCTGCACCCCAAAAGTTAGAGTAAAAATCTAGCTTTTGGGGTGTTTTTATATGGCCAAATATAGTGAAGAGTTTAAATTGAAGATTGTAAAAGAATACTTGGAAGGCCCATTGGGCTCTAAATTGTTAGCTAAACAATATGGAGTTCCCGATCATGGACAAATAAGAAAGTGGGTGAATGCCTATAAGGCTTTTGGTGAGGAAGGTTTAAAAAGAAAGCGTTCAAAAAGAGTTTATCCTGTTAAATTTAAGTTAGATGTATTAAACTTTATTAAACAAACGGGCGCTTCTTACCAAGACACCGCAATAGAGTTTAAGTTGAATAACCCACCTCTGATTGCGACATGGAATAAAATCTATCACCAGGAAGGGATTGAAGGGCTCGAAGAGAAACCGAAAGGACGGCCCCCAATGTCTGGAAAAAGAAAATCAAAAACATCTAACCAAGAAACAAAGGTGTCTCGTGAAGATTTATTGGCACGTGAAAATGAAATGCTTCGTTTAGAAAATGCGTATTTAAAAAAGTTAAAAGCTTTTCAGGAGAATCCGAATGCCTTCCTCGAAAAGCACAAGCAGCGTTGGCGTTCGAACTCAAAGAAGAAGGATTCAAATTAAAAGAGGTTCTCTTGATCGTAGGCATACCAGAAGCGACTTATCACTACCATATTCATCAATTAAGAAATGATGAAGACCCAGATCGTGAATTGATAGAAACAACTCATGAGTTGTTTAAGAAACACGAGGGAAAATACGGATATCGTCGTATTCACCTAGAATTAAAAAAGGAAGGTTATCAAGTAAATCATAAAAAGGTTCAGCGTATCATGAGGGAAGAAGGTCTGAAGTGTGTGAAGTTCACACGCAAGTCTCGTTATAAATCGTATAAAGGCACTATCGGAAAGGTAGCGAAAAACCGTTTGAATCGACGATTCAATACGTCTGTCCGATTACAAAAGCTGGTCACAGACCTGACGGAGTTCAAGTGCGCAGGAAATGAAAAGCTTTATTTAAATCCGATATTAGACTTGTATAATGGCGAAGTTATTTCTTGTGGAATTTCGAATAAACCAACATTAGATGTTGTCCTTAATCCCCTTGATCAAGCAGTTGACCTCATCAAGCATGAGGCTGAATATCGATCCACCATCCATTCAGACCAAGGGTGGCATTACCAACATAATAAATGGGTGAAAACCTTAAAGAAGAACAACATTTTTCAGAGTATGTCTAGGAAAGCAACTTGTGCTGATAATGCCGTCATGGAGAACTTTTTCGGTATCATGAAGCAGGAAATGTATTACGGAGAACCCTTGATTTCTTATACTGAATTAAAACAGAAAATAGAGAAGTACATGGATTATTACAATAACGAGAGAATAAAAACAAAATTGGCTGGTTTAAGTCCAGTGCAATACCGAACTCAAACCAGCCAAACAGCTGCATAATTAAAACTCTAACTTTTGGGGGTCACTACCGTCATTGGGAGCTTTTTTACTAATTAGATTCAATTTCTTCTGGTTCTACTTCATGATCGAATTCTTGTTCTTGTCGTTCTTGTTCATTCTCCATTCTTTCCTCGTAAGGTGCAGCAGGACGTTGTTCAGTTGGAGGAGTTTCAGGAACATAACGCCCAACTAAGTTAGCGATTTCGTCCACAATAACGTGTCTTGCGCGACCTTCTTGAATTCCACGGTTAATTTCATTTAAACGTGAAACTACATCGCCATCTGCCATTACGAAAGCATAATGACCGTATGGGTCGTCTTTAATCGCCTCAGCAACTGTATATTTCACGCTTCCAACACGTGAGCGATCTAAATCGTCAGTCACATCGATTCCAACGACGGTGTATGAACCGAAAACTACTGCTGTCGCACGTTGAACTTCGTTTACTTCGGAAGCAATTTGTGATAAACGTTCTGCTGCCTCCATATTTGTGTGTTGACGATCTTGTTGAACTTCTGAATCTCGAACCTGAAGAATATGGTCATTATTAATGTCATCATTTAAATTTTGATTATTTTGGCTTTGTTGAGCGCAAGCCGTCATTAATAAAAAAGATAAAGCGGTAATCGTTAAAAGTTTGTATCGCATTAAGAAAACTCCTTTTTACCTTATTTTTGCGGTAAAAAAGAGTTTTTATGATTAGTAAATATAGTTAATTATACGATGGAGATTTTTTCGACACCTCTGTAAGGTGCATTTTTGTTGGAGCCATCATTTAAAATAACATGAATTGGGCCATCTTCTGTTAATGGTTTTCCATTAAGTGCGAATAATAAATACGATTGCTCTAACTGATTAAGTGAAATAGTTTCATCACCATCAGTTGTATGTAAAATCGCTTCTTTAGCATCACCACTCGGTTCAGAATTTTTTAGAAAATGATGTAGCGGCATTACATAACTGTTTTCTAATACTTTTTTGCGATTGTAGCGAGTTACGCTTTGATTAACTGGGGGCCTTAATTTTTGTTGATACTCATTACGGTCCCAAACTTGCTGTTGATGACTTTCAGAGTCTTCATCGCCTGAAACGTCGAAAGCTTCATTCAATTCAATTTTGCGATCATCAAATATCCATACGGTTGGATCCAATGTGATAGGAAATCCAACATTACCTTGAATTTGTACGATCATATTTTAGTACACCTCTTTCTGGGAAAATACTTATTACAAGTAAATAAATTTTAACATGCATTGTAATTATATCGAAAAATAATGCTAAATGCATTAAGGAGAGATGATAATGTCACTTATGACGGCAAAAGATTTAGATTATTGGCTTGAGCATGTGCGTATTTATGCGAATAACGGTGAAGTAGCTGATTATATTCCAGCACTTGCCAACCAGCAACCCGAAATAAATGCGGCTGCGTTTTATGCTCTAAAGGAGAGTGCTATACAGCAGGACAATTTGAATATACATTTACGATACAAAGTATATCGAAAGTGTTATCGTTAGCATTAGCTTTAATACAACATGGTGAAAATGCTGTTTTTTCTCGGGTGGGAAAAGAACCGTCCAGTGATCCGTTTTACTCGATAAGAAAACTAGAATTAGAAGACCCGGGGATTCCTTTAAACCCGATGATTAATGCTGGTGCATTATCAGTCACGAATATGATTAGAGGTCGTGATTCAGATGAAATGGTAAATGAATTATTAGCACTAGTTCGAAGGTTATGTGATGATGATACGATTTCATATGACGAGAAAGTTGCTAAATCTGAAATGGAAACAGCATTTTTAAATCGGTCTTTGGCCTATTTTATGAAACAAAATGGAATTATTACAGGAAGTATAGAAGAGTTAATGGATGTTTATACGAGGCAATGTGCAATTAAAATGAACGTCAAGCAGCTTGCGCGTGTGGCGGCTGTTTTTGCAAATGATGGCAGGGATCCTATAACTCTTAAGCCGTTAATTCCATTAACTGTTGCACGTATTTGTAAGACGTTCATGGTTACGTGTGGTATGTATGACTATTCAGGCACGTTTGCGATTAATGTAGGTATACCGGCAAAAAGTGGTGTTTCTGGAGCGATTATGGGGGTGATAAAAGAAGAAGGGGGAATTGCTGTGTTCGGTCCAGCTTTAGATGAACAAGGTAACAGTGTTGTCGGTATACGGCTATTAGAGAAATTAGCAGAAGAGAAGCATTGGTCAATTTTTTAAAAAACAATTAGATGATTTGCATTTTAGTCAGTTACAAGATAGTATAATAAAATAGATAGGATTAATAGGTGAGGGGGAATTCTCATGTCATCGAATGTAGCGCTTGAAGAAAATCAACAAGCACTCGCCCTCTTAAAGGCAGATGCGGATAAAATATTACAATTGATTAAAGTGCAAATGGATAATTTAACGATGCCTCAATGTCCTCTTTATGAAGAGGTTTTAGATACACAGATGTTTGGACTTTCGCGTGAGATTAATTTCGCCGTGCGTCTAAATTTAATTAAAGAAGAGACAGGCAAAGAAATTATGGAAAATTTAGAACGAGAGTTAAGCGCGTTACATGAAGCTGCACAAGCTCAAAAATCATAAGTCAACTCAAACTGATGATCAACTCATTAGTTTGAGTTTTTTTATTTGAGTGAACAATAAAGTGCAATGATAAAATTAGACAAAAACCACATTTTATTGTAATCTAAAAAATATTCAGACAATAAAAATGAATGATTATTCACTTTTGTGAAGGAATTTGTTAAAAAATGTAGAATTATATTTGTGGGTGGAATTACACGAATGGAGGTTTTAACATGGCAGAAATCAAACCATTTAACAAAGTATTAGTTGCTAATCGCGGTGAAATTGCGATACGTGTCTTTAGAGCATGTACTGAAATGAATATTCGTACGGTTGCAATTTATTCTGAAGAAGACACCGGCTCCTATCACCGTTATAAGGCAGATGAATCTTACTTAATTGGTCAAGGTAAAAAACCAATTGATGCGTACTTAGATATTGAAGGAATTATTGAGTTAGCTAAAGAAGTAGAAGTTGATGCGATTCACCCAGGTTATGGATTTTTATCAGAAAATATTGAGTTTGCAAAGCGCTGTGAAGAAGAAGGTATTACGTTCATTGGACCTTCAAGTGATATGCTTCATACGTTCGGTGACAAAGTTAGAGCACGTGAAGCAGCGATTAGAGCAGATATTCCTGTTATTCCAGGAACAGATGGACCTGTATCGTCATTAGATGAAGTAGAACAATTTGTTGACCAAAACGGTTTACCGATTATGATTAAAGCGGCCTTAGGTGGTGGCGGTCGTGGTATGCGTATAGTACGTTCACGAAGTTCCTTAAAAGACTCATATGAACGTGCGAAGTCAGAAGCGAAAGCTGCCTTTGGTAATGATGAAGTATATGTTGAGAAATTAGTAGAAAAACCGAAGCATATAGAAGTTCAAATTTTAGGCGACAATGAAGGAAATATTGTTCATTTGTATGAAAGAGACTGTTCAGTTCAAAGAAGGCATCAAAAGGTAGTTGAAATCGCACCGAGTATTTCTTTAGGTGAGAAACAGCGTGAAGAAATTTGTGATGCATCAGTCAAACTTATGGATTCAGTGGATTATATTAATGCTGGGACGGTAGAATTCCTTGTTACAGAAGATGAGTTCTTTTTATTGAAGTAAATCCACGTGTACAAGTAGAGCATACGATTACTGAGATGATCACAGGTGTTGACATTGTACAGTCGCAGATTCGTATTGCGATGGGGCATACACTGCATAGTGATGAAGTAGGAATCCCTAAGCAAGAAGGTGTGAGGACTCATGGTTATGCTATTCAATCACGTGTAACGACAGAGGATCCACTTAACAACTTTATGCCTGACACAGGTAAAATTATGGCTTATCGTACTGGTGGCGGCTTCGGTGTTCGTTTGGATGCCGGCAACGGTTTCCAAGGAGCTGTTATTTCACCTCACTATGATTCGTTATTAGTTAAAGTTTCTACTTGGGCATTAACATTCGAACAAGCTGCCCACAAGATGGTGCGTAACTTAAAAGAGTTTAGAATTCGTGGAATTAAGACTAACATTCCATTTTTAGAAAATGTTATTTTGCACAATGACTTTATTAACGGCTCTTACAATACAACGTTCATTGATTCGACGCCAGAACTGTTTGTATTTCCTAAAAGACACGACCGTGGCACGAAATTATTATCCTATCTAGGTTATACGACGGTTAATAGTCCAGCAGCTACCGGTGTTGAGAAAAAACCATTATATCCAGAACCTAGGTTGCCGGAAGTAGGGAAGCATTCGGAATTTGATCATGGGACAAAACAATTACTAGATGAAAAAGGTCCTGAGGCGGTAGCGGATTGGCTTAAAGAACAGAATGAAGTGTTATTAACGGATACGACATTCCGTGATGCACACCAATCGCTTTTAGCTACACGTGTCCGTTCAAAAGATTTATATAAAGTTGCAGAACCGACAGCAAAACTGTTACCAAACTTATTCTCTGTAGAGATGTGGGGCGGTGCAACTTTCGACGTATCATATCGTTTCTTAAAAGAAGATCCATGGGAGCGACTACAAGTTTTACGTAAAAAGATGCCGAATGTATTATTCCAAATGTTATTACGTGCTAGTAATGCAGTCGGTTATAAAAACTATCCAGACAACGTTATTGAAGATTTCGTAGAAAAGAGTGCAGAAGCAGGCATAGACGTGTTTAGAATTTTCGATAGCTTAAACTGGATTGAAGGTATGAAACCAGCAATTGACGCTGTTCGTAAGCAAAATAAAATTGCAGAAGCATCAATTTGTTATACAGGTGACATTTTAGACCCTAAGCGTGATAAATATGATTTAGACTATTAT
The DNA here is from genome assembly GCF_000269905.1 of Alkalibacillus haloalkaliphilus C5. Taxonomy (GTDB): domain Bacteria; phylum Bacillota; class Bacilli; order Bacillales; family Alkalibacillaceae; genus Alkalibacillus; species Alkalibacillus haloalkaliphilus_A. The sequence continues at coordinate 7,803 of NZ_AKIF01000041.1, read as the reverse complement.
GTCAGAATGGCAAAAGAGCTAGAAGAATGTGGAGCACACATTTTAGGTATTAAAGATATGGCTGGTTTATTAAAGCCAGAAGCGGCTTACATGCTAATTAATGCACTAAAAGAAGAGATATCAATCCCAATCCACTTACACACGCATGACACAAGTGGAAACGGTATTATGATGTATGCTAGAGCCGTAGATGCAGGTGTAGATGCAGTGGATGTTGCAGCTAGCTCTATGGCTGGTAATACGTCACAACCAAGTGCGAACAGCTTATATTACGCATTAGAAAATAACGACAGACAACCACAAGTCGATATTGAATCGTATAATTTACTTGCTCGTTATTGGGAAGATGTTCGTCAATATTATAACAACTTTGAAAGTGGCATGAATGCGCCACACCCTGAAGTTTATTTCCACGAAATGCCAGGTGGCCAATATAGTAACTTGCAACAGCAAGCGAAAGCAGTTGGACTAGGTGAACGTTGGGATGAAGTTAAAGAAATGTATCGTACGGTTAACGACATGTTTGGTGATGTTGTTAAAGTAACGCCTTCATCAAAGATCGTAGGCGATATGGCGTTATTTATGGTTCAAAACGATTTAACAGTTGATGACGTATATGAGAAGGGCGAGTCGTTAGATTTCCCTGACTCTGTCGTTGAGTTTTTCCAAGGGTATATCGGTCAACCGTACCAAGGGTTCCCGAAACAACTACAACGTATTATTTTAAAAGGGCGTCAAGCGATTGATACAAGGCCAGGTGTAGAGTTAAAACCTGTTAATTTTGAAGCATTGAAAGAACAGCTTTACGAAAAGTTAGAGCGTCAAGTAACCCCGTATGAAATAATTTCGTACGCGCTTTATCCAAAAGTGTTTTTAGACTACCAGAAATTTGTTGATCAATATGGAGATGTTTCTGTATTGGACACACCAGCATTTTTACACGGTTTAAGGTTAGGTGAAGAGATAGCGGTTGAAATCGAACAAGGTAAGACACTGATGGTCAAGCTCGTCTCAGTCGGAGAAGCCCAAAAAGATGGAACGCGTGTCGTTTATTTTGAACTAAATGGTCAGCCGCGTGAAGTAATTGTTCGAGATGAAAGTGTACAAGATGTCACTTCGAGTCGAGTAAAAGCAGATGACCAAAACCCAAGTCATATTGGTGCATCAATGCCTGGTACAGTCGTTAACGTTTTAGTTAAAGAAGGTGAGCAAGTTAAGAAGAATGACCACCTTATGATTACTGAATCAATGAAAATGGAAACGACGATCCAAGCTCCATTTGACGGTAAAGTAAAACAAATCCATGTTCGAGATGGAGAGGCGTTAGAAACAGGAGATTTACTCATAGAAGTTGATTAAATTGTTAAACACCAACCGGTTTCATACGGTTGGTGTTTATTATGAAAAAAGGTGCATAAACTCGAGTTTTATGCACCTTACTTATTACTATTTTTCATTTTTTGCAACTCTTATTGCAAGCATAATGAAGTAACATAATAATGCGAAGAAAAGTGAAATCATAATCGCGTGCATTAGAGCTATGATAGGATTTAAGATCGTAATAATAATTAATGCTCCAAGAACAACTTGAGCAAAGATAAATAATGTTGCAATTAGCCAACCGTTAGCAAGGAACTTTTCATGGCGATGATTCTTATATATATGAATCAATAAACCAATTACCCAAATAAATAGTACCCCGGCTAATACTCTATGACCCATTTGGATTGCTTGTTCGAGTGAATAAGCTCCAATATTGAAAGGTTGATCGTTAGAACAAAATGGCCATCCACCACAGACTAAGCTTGACTGTTTGTGTCTAACTAATGCACCTGTATAGACGACTATTAATGTATAAACAAACAAACTATAAAAATGAATTCTAATACTCTTCGGTATGTTTATTGCAGCGGTATTAAAAGTTTCATCCAAGTTAAAGATAATGGTAGCTAATAAGAATACTGACGCAAACGAAATTAATGATATACCAAAATGTAATGCTTTTATTAAGTCAGATTGTTCAAATAAAACAGCTCCTGCACCTAATAGTGATTGGATCACAATAAATATTAATGTAACGATTATTAAAAACTTTGTTTCCCTAACATGACGGAAGTGTTTCCAAGCTTGATAGGACAATAAGAGAATAATAATAATTGCTAATCCAGACACTAAACGGTGACTGTACTCAATAATAAGTTCCAAATTTATATTAGAAGGGACAAGTTGGCCATGGCATAACGGCCAACTGCGGCCACAACCTAATCCTGAGTCAGTCTTAGTTACAAGAGCTCCTCCGACTAAAACGAACAGCATAGAGATTACTGATACGATTGCAGTAATTTTGGGGTGGAATATTTTTTTCATTTTCTATTTACACCTCACCTTTGCCTGAGAAGCTTCTGTATCCATCATAATATAGAATGACTATAACCGAAAATATATTTCGTTACAAATTTATAACAATTAATTGAAGGAGAAAGATTTAATAAAGAAAAATTGTTTTATAGTTACATAAATGACGGAAATATGCTAATTTAATCTTTGAATATATTTCTCACATTTTTTTCACATATTCTTCACAACTTAATCCTTTTTATATGATTAAATAGATGTGTAGGTAATTACATGGTACAATGTCTATGTAAATAAAATTTAAAATTTCAACAAAATATGACTTGATTATATATGGCTGAGAGGAAGGTCGAAACAGTATGAGTGAGCCACGCTCTTTTGGAACGACAACAACAAAGATAGTGGATAGTCCTCAAACCAATCTTAAAACGTTATGGACTGATTTTCTTGCATTGATTAAAATTGGTATTATCAATTCTAATTTAATGACGACATTTGCTGGGTTTTGGTTAGCATTATATTTTACGAACCAAAGCCCATTAAATCACTGGCAATCTTTTATCCTTGTTATGCTAGGAACAGCTTTAGTTATAGCTGGTGGATGTGTCATCAATAACTATTACGATCGAGACATTGATTTTAAAATGTCTAGAACTAAAGCACGTCCAACCATAACGGGGACTATACCTTTACCTGTAATATTAGGTCTTGGTGCTACATTTACAGTGATAGGATTGATTACATTATATTTTGCTTCACCAATTGCAGCACTGTTTGGCTTTATTGGTTGGGGATTCTATGTATTGTTGTATACAATGTGGTCAAAGAGAAAATATACAATTAATACAGTAGTTGGTAGTTTTTCAGGAGCTGCACCACCTTTAATTGGTTGGGCAGCAGTTGATAGCACTTTACATCCTGCTGCATTTGTATTATTTTTGATTATGTTCTTATGGCAAACGCCACACTTCTTGGCACTTGCAATTCGTAAGAAAGATGAATATTCAAAAGCAAACATCCCGATGTTACCATCTGTTCATGGTAATGGCATTACTAAACGACAGATGTTCATATATACTATTTGTTTATTACCGTTACCGTTTTATTTCTTTTCACTCGGTACGGCATTCATCATTTTTGCAACATTATTAAACGTAGGATGGTTAGCATTAGCTGCTTACGGTTTCAAAATGAATGATGATGATAAATGGGCAAAATGGATGTTTATTTATTCACTTAATTATTTAACGTTATTTTTTATTGGATTGGTTGTTGCAACAATCCCATCATTTCTGTGATTCAATTAAGAAGAAGCATGCTTTTTCTTAATTAATGAATAAAATATGCTCTATGCATAACAACAATGAACTAAGAGAAAGAGAGGTATCGAGAAAATGAAAGGCTGGATGACTCGGTTTAAAGCAGTAATGGCTTTAACTGTAATGGCCCTAATCCTTTCAGGGTGTGGTGAACCGTTCTTAAGTACACTACAGCCTAGAGGTGAAGGTGCTGCAATGTTATTAGAATTAATTATTCTAAGTACAGTCATTATGTTATTCGTATTTGTAGTTGTAATGGCAATCTACATATACGTCGTAATTAAGTTCCGTCAAAAAGAAGGACAAGAAGATTTCATCCCTAAGCAGACGGAAGGAAGTCATGCTCTAGAGACTTTATGGACTGTCATTCCAATTATTTTACTATTAATTCTAGCAGTGCCAACCGTTCAGTACACGTTTACTTTCGCTGATGTAAATAATCCGGAAGTAAGCCAAGAGGGAGAAGAGTTAGATCAAATTTGGATCGATGTAACTGGTAAGCAATACTGGTGGCATTTCGAATATGAAGGTTTAGACATAACTACAAGTCAAGAGATCTACATCCCAACTGACCGTCGCGTATACTTATCAATGATTTCTGATGATGTAATCCACTCGTTTTGGGTTCCATCAATCCAAGGTAAAATGGACGTAAACCCTACAGGTAACCGCAATGAAATGTGGCTACAAGCAGATGAAGAAGGTGTTTACTGGGGTAAATGTGCTGAATTATGTGGTCCATCTCACTCATTAATGGACTTTAAAGTAATAGCAGTGAGTCCAGGAGAGTTTGAGGAGTGGGTTGAAGACATGCAAGGTGTGACAGGGGAAGAAGAGCCTGAAACTACCACAGCACAAGCAGGACAAGAAACTTTTGAAGAGAACTGCTTATCATGTCACGCAGTCGGTTCTTCTCCAAACAAAGTTGGACCAAACTTAACGAACTTTGCTGATCGAGATAAGTTAGCTGGCGTATTTGATATGACAGAAGAAAACTTATTCGAGTGGATTGATACTAAAGGTGAAGAAATGAAACCAGGTAACTTAATGGTTGATGCACCTTATGACTTGAATGAAGAAGAAATCAATCAAGTTATTGAATACTTAATGACTTTAAGTCCAAGTGAAGTAACGCCAGAAAGTGCTGACAATGGCGTTTACATTGATTCAGACTTAAGTGATCTATTCCCTGAAGAGGAAGAAGAAGATGCTGAAGAGTCTGAAGAAGATGAAGAAACAGACGAAAATGATGAAGAATAATATTTAAGCACTATTGATTAAGGGAGGTTACAAGCGTGAGCACGACAGCAGAAAAGAAAGCTGGCTTTGGGTCCGTTCTTTGGGATTATTTAACAACAGTCGACCACAAGAAAATTGCGATTCTTTATTTAGTCGCAGGACTGTTCTTCTTTATCCTTGGTGGATTACAAGCGATGTTAATTCGTATCCAGCTGATTGCACCAGATAATGAATTTATCTCAGCGCAATTTTACAACGAAGTGTTAACGATGCACGGAACGACGATGATCTTCCTTGCCGCAATGCCGTTGATTTTTGCGCTCATGAACGCTGTACTGCCACTACAAATTGGAGCGCGTGACGTTGCGTTCCCATTCATTAACTCGTTAGGTTTCTGGTTGTTCTTCTTTGGAGGTATTTTCTTAAATATCTCTTGGTTTGCAGGAGGAGCACCAGATGTAGGTTGGACAGCATATGCACCACTATCATTATTCTCTGAAAGTCATGGTGTAGACTATTATTCAATCGGTCTACAGATTACAGGCTTTGGTACATTAATGGGTGGTATTAACTTTATCGTAACAGTTGTTAACATGCGTGCGCCGGGTATGACTTACATGCGTATGCCATTGTTTACATGGACTTCATTTATTGCAAGTGTACTTATTTTATTTGCATTTCCAGCTTTAACAGTTGGTTTGTTCCTATTAACGTTTGACCGTTTATTTGGAGGTAACTTCTTTGACCCTGAAATGGGTGGTAACGTTATTATTTGGGAGCACTTATTCTGGATCTTCGGACACCCAGAAGTATATATTCTAATTTTACCGGCATTTGGTGTGTTCAGTGAGATTATTCCAACATTCTCTAAAAAGCGTTTGTTTGGTTATTCATCCATGGTATTTGCGACAATCTTAATCGCATTCTTAGGTTTCATGGTATGGGCTCACCACATGTTTACAGTAGGTTTAGGTCCTATTGCGAACTCAATATTTGCAGTAGCCACCATGGCGATTGCTGTGCCTACTGGTATCAAGATCTTTAACTGGTTATTTACGATGTGGGGAGGAAGCATAAGGTTAACGTCTCCTATGGTAATGGCGTTAGGTTTCATTCCAACATTTACAATTGGTGGTATGACAGGTGTAATGCTTGCATCAGCAGCAGCTGACTTCCAATACCATGACACATATTTCGTAGTTGCACACTTCCACTATGTAATTGTAGGTGGTACAGTATTAGGTATTTTTGCAGGTATTATATACTGGTGGCCGAAAATGTTTGGTACAATGTTAAATGAGAAGCTTAACCATTGGTTCTTCTGGTTATTCTTTATTGGTTTCCATTTAACGTTCTTCTTCCAGCACTTCTTAGGCTTAATGGGTATGCCGCGTCGTTACTGGAAGTTTTTACCGGACCAAGGCTTAGATTTATTTAACTTAATTAGTACAATTGGTGCTTTTGGAATGGCAATTGGTACGATTATCTTCTTAATCAACGTTGTTATGACCCAAATGAAAGGTGAGAAAGTTTCAGGAGACCCTTGGGACGCTCGTACACTAGAATGGGCTATTCCATCACCTCCACCATTTTATAACTTTAAACAAGAACCATTAGTACGTGGATTAGATGCACTATGGGTAGAAAAAATGCAAGGAAATGGTAAAATCCAACCTGCAGAGCCTTTAGGTGACATCCACATGCCTAATAGATCATTTGTACCGTTTGTTATTTCTTTAGGTCTATTCATAGCTGGTTTCGGTGTTATGTACCAAGGAGCTATGTGGATCTTAGCGGCAATCGGTTTCGGAACTACTGCAGGTGCCATGTTATACCGTTCAGTTAAAGATGATATTGGTTATCATGTGCACAAAGAAGAATTAGAAGAAGAGGGGGATGGTTCTAATGGCTGAAGACGTTCTTAAATCAGGTAATCTGCCAGAAAATCCTGAAAGAGCCACCCTTGAAGGCCGTAATAAGTTTATGGGCTTTTGGTTCTTCCTAGGCGGAGAAACTGTATTATTCGCAAGTTTATTTGGTACGTATTTAGCATTAAGAAACTCGTCAGTTGATGGACCAACTGGAGAAGAAATCTTCGGACTAGGGTTAGTTTTCTTAATGACGGTTATCCTATTAACAAGTTCATTAACAAGTGTATACGCTATGTATCATATGAAGAATAATGACTTTAAGAAAATGCAGCTATGGCTTGGAATTACAGTCTTATTAGGTTTTGCTTTCTTAGGGTTAGAGATCTACGAGTTCGTTCATTACGTAAATGATTATGGCTTTGGCTTTACAACGTCAGCATTTAGTACAGCCTTCTATTCATTAGTTGGTTTCCACGGTGCACACGTTGCCTTTGGTCTAGTTTGGATAATTTCGTTAATGATTCGTAACCATAAACGTGGATTAAACTTATACAACGCTCCGAAGTTCTATATTGCATCATTATACTGGCACTTCATTGACGTTGTATGGGTCTTCATCTTTACTGTTGTATACCTAATGGGAAAGGTGGGCTAAATAATGGCAGATAACACCAATTCCGCTAATCAAACGCAGAAGAAACAGTTTTATAAGAAAAAGCATAGAGAACAAATGAAACATCAAGTCATCACTTTTGCAATGATGATTGCTTTCACATTGTTAGCATTTGGCTTAGTTATGGCAGAAGTGGATGCGATGTTTACGATTCCGATTATTTTAGTATTAGCAGCCGTACAGGTTTTATTTCAGCTGTATTACTTTATGCATATGGCAGAAGAAGGACATGAATGGCCTGCTGCGATGATCTATTCTGGAGTATTCGCTGCAGTATTAACTATTCTAGCCTTAACGATTATTGTATGGTGGTAAGTTTAAAAGCTCAGGCAATTGCCTGAGCTTT
>NZ_AKIF01000040.1 GCF_000269905.1 Alkalibacillus haloalkaliphilus C5 | reverse complement strand
GAATATAATAAGTGTTCTTGACCTTTTTCGTCGACGACTTTAAGAGCTCCATCTTCATGGATGCCGATTAGTTTAGCATTCCATTCACCTTGCGCTCGAACTGTAAGCCATTCGCCCATTTTGTATGCATAACCTTCCCAATCTGACTTGATTGGCTTAAACCCATGCTCAATAAAGCGTTCATATTGCACTTCAAACTCATGAGCTATTGATTTAAATAATGTATTTAAATTGTAGTGATCGTGTGTATATACTTTTAGCGATGTGGCGTGTTCTAATACAGTGGAGCCAAAATCCGCTTCTTCGTGATTAACGTTCATACCGATTCCAATAATAATGTAATCGATCTGGTCTTGTTCAGCTTGCATTTCCGTTAAAATGCCTGCCATCTTCTTATCGCCAATAAATAAGTCATTCGGCCACTTAATTCTAATTGGTATACCATAGGTTGTCATAACGTTTGCTAATGCTACTGCAGCAACTAATGTAATTTGTGTTGCATTTTTTGGCTCTAATGAATGTGGTCTTAAGACTGTACTAAACCATAAACCTACTTTTGCTTTAGAGTCCCAATACCGTTTCATACGCCCTTTTCCTTTTGTTTGCTCACTGGCGATGACAACAGTGCCATGCTCAGCACCATCACGGGCAAATTCATGAGCTAAGTTTTGTGTTGATGTGACAGTTGGATGATAGTGTAAAGTTGAACCTAGCCACTTCGTTTCAAGTCCCCACCTTATTGCATCTTCTGATAACGACTCTGGTACATTTATGATGCGGTATCCTCTATTCGTAACAGCCTCGATCTCGTAACCAGACTTCTTTAATTCGTTCATATGTTTCCAAATGGCAGACCTTGAAATATTCAGAACTTCTGATAACTCTTGACCTGATACGTAACGATCTCGATGTTGAAAAAGAAGATTAATTAATTGCTTTCTTGTTCCTTCCATCTCTTCACCTGACTCTCTATTTCGGTTCGATTGTTTTTTAATTTACTTTGTAAAACGAGTTGCTCTATTTTCGATAAATACTCGCCAATCCAAGGACCTTTTCTCTCGTTTGGGAACATACTCATAATATCATGTCCTGTTACTGCTAAATCGCTACGAGACTTAATGGGTAATTGTTCGAACAATGTTATTAGTTCACTAGTTTCAATCTTAACTTGATCGACTATAAAAACTATTTCTACAAAATCCACAATATAATCCTGTTTTAAGTGATAGACAAGCGCCTCGTTTATTCCATTACGCTTATATTCATCATAACAATTGAGAACGTGCATACTTTCCCTTTTTAGTTTATTAGAAAGTTTGTAAGCCTTCACCCAGTCATTTAAATCATAATCTTTACTTAATAAACAAAAGGTTGCAATCATGACATTTTCAAATGGAATAGGATTCTTAACCGTCTCATTTAAACGTGTTAATAAAGAATGTTCTTCTTTGAAAAGAGGTAATGATTTATAAAGCTGAGTCGCCTTTAAACTATATAATCCTTGCTTTAATCCAACACCTTTAAACATTTTAAATAACTCAACTTGAATTCGTTCGACCGCAACGTGATTAATTAACGAACCATAATCTTTAATAGCTTCATTTACGTCATGAGCAATTTCAAAGTTTAATTGACTTGCAAACCTTACAGCTCTTAACATTCTTAATGCGTCCTCAGTGAAACGATCCTTTGGTTGGCCTACTGTATGTATTTCTTTTTGTAATAAATGCTCTTGCCCACCATGCGGGTCAATAATGTCCCCATCTAAACTCATCGCCATAGCATTAATTGTAAAATCACGCCTACTTAAGTCTAATGTGATATCACGTACGAATTCTACCGAATCAGGATGCCTAAAATCATCGTAATCTCCTTCAACTCGGTAAGTTGTCACTTCAAATTCATGTTCATCATCTAATATTAACACTGTACCATGTTCAATACCGACAGGGACTGTTCTTTCAAATAGGCTTAACATTTCATCAGGCTTAGCATTCGTAGCTATATCGATATCACCAATTGGGACATCTAACAAATAATCACGTACTGACCCACCAACAAAGTACGCTTCATAACCATTATCTTCTAATGTTTGAATGACATTTCGAGCTTTAGTAAAAGGTTCTCCTAACATAACAACCAACCCTATTCTAGTACGCGATCATAAACTGACTCATACTGTTTTACAATTTGTTCTGTTTGAAACTGATGCTCTACAATCTCTTTTGACTGACTTGAAAGCTTAATCCATAGACTTTCATCAGTTAATAAATTCACCACTTTGTCTGATACACACTCTAAATCACCTAACGGGCAAATAAAGCCATTTACTCCATCATCAATTACTTCTGGAATACCGCCAACTTTAGTCCCAACACAAGGAACCCCTTGACTCATCGCTTCTAATAATACAAGGCCAAAACTTTCTTTTTCTGATAACAACAACTTAACATCACTAATCTTCAATAGATCTTGGATATTATCTTGCCTTCCTAAAAAGATTACGTCGTCTTGTAAATTTAAATCAATTACTTTTTGCCTTACCTTACTATACTCAGGTCCGTCTCCAACTAAAAGCAGTGTAGATTGAACGTGGTCCCTTACTTTACTAAAAGCTTCAACGACTTGATCAACCCGTTTTACTTTTCTAAAATTCGAAATATGAATGACGACTTTTTCATCCATATTGATCCCTAAACGTCGCTTTAAGTCATCATCATAAGCTGGTATACGTTCTTCCGAGTCAATAAAATTATGAACAACTTGTATATCTGTATCGGTTTCGAATACTTCTTGTGTTTGTGTTTTTAGACTTTCTGAAACGGCCGTAACAGCATCTGATTGTTCAATCGCAAAACGAATCATGTTTTGTAAGCTATCATCGATTCCTAATACGGTTATATCAGTTCCGTGTAAAGTTGTAACAATCTTCACGTCTCGCTTGGCCATTTGCTTAGCAAATAATGAACAAATGGCATGAGGGACCGCATAGTGAGCATGAATAATATCAAGTTGCTCACGGTCTACGACTTCAGCTATTTTGTTAGCAAGTGATAAATCATAAGGTGGATGTTTAAAAACAGGGTAATTCGCCACTTCTACTTCATGAAAATAAATATTAGGATAAAGACGCTTCAGTCTAAATGGCATCGTTGTTGAAATGAAATGAACTTCATATTGTTGCTCGGCTAAAAAGATGCCTAATTCAGTAGCGACTACTCCCGAGCCCCCGACTGTTGGATAACAAACGATCCCAATTCGTTTACTCATTATATATACCTACCGATTCTTTAATCGTACGCCATTCTAGCCACCCGCTATTTAATCCGCGAATAATAATTTCTGCAGTTGCTTCATTCGTTGCAACAGGAATTCTATAAACGTCACACAATCTTAGCAATGCCGTTACATCAGGTTCATGTGGTTGAGCTGTTAGTGGGTCACGGAAGAATACAACTAAATCTAAATCATCTTCAGCGATTTTAGCACCAATTTGCTGGTCACCACCTAAAGGGCCTGATTGTAACCTTTTCACATCTAGACCAACTTCATCCATAATTTGTTTTCCTGTAGTGCCTGTTGCAAATAATTCATGCTGTTGGAAGATAGGTTTATATGCTGTAATAAAATTGATTAAGCTTTGCTTTCTATGATCGTGTGCTATTAACGCAATTTTCATTGAAATCACCTACTATTCCATTAAATTTTCTAAACCGTATACGTAATCATCCATTTCCATTACTTGTTCCACTGCAAATTGGACTCCACTCATAAATGAGTAACGATCCATTGAGCTATGGGTGATTTTTAAAGTTTGACCTGTTTGTCCAAACGTTACTTCTTGTTCAGCGATGTATCCAGGTAAACGAACACTATGAATTCTAAACCCATCATACTCAGCCCCACGAGCTCCTTCAATTGTTTCTTTTTCTTCTGAGTGACCTTGTTGTTCTGTTTGCCTCACCTCCCGGATCATTTGCGCCGTTTTAACAGCTGTACCAGATGGTGCGTCTAGCTTTTGGTCATGGTGCTTTTCAATAATTTCAACATTAGGGAAATACTTTGCCGCCATTTGGGAGAAGCGCATCATTAAAACAGCTCCCATTGCGAAGTTTGGGGCGATGACAATACCTGTTTTGTTTTCATTACTTAATTGCTTTAAAGTCGATAATTGCTCTTCAGAAAAACCTGAGGTACCTACAACTGGTCTAACATGATGTAACAATGCTAAATGAGTGTTCTCATAACCAACCTCTGGATTTGTTAAGTCAATTAAAACATCAGCATTTAACTCATCAAACGCCTCACTTGATTCAGTATATATAGGAGCATCGAGATTCGGTAAGTTGTCTATATCTTTTACCGATAACCCATTATGTTTACGATCAATACAACCGACTAAGTTAAAATGGTCTGTTCTTTCAATTAGTTTTAATGCTTCTGTACCCATTTTACCTCTTGGGCCTGCTAAAATAATGTTGATTGTTTCTGTCATGATTCATTCTCCTTTTTAGTCCAGCGATTTTGATCTCTTTTTTCTATTTTTGACATACTTATATCAAATGCTTCATTTAAGTCAATATCTAAAGAGTTAGCCATTGTTATGATGACAAATAGTAAATCACCAAGCTCTTCTTCGAGTTTTTTATCTTCTTCAGACGACTTTTTCGGCTTCTCTCCATAGTAATGATTCACTTCTCGGGCTAATTCACCCATTTCTTCTGTTAGACGTGCCATCATAGCTAATGGTGAGAAATAACCTTCTTCAAATTGACTTATAAATGCATGAACACGTTTTTGCATCTCTTCTGCAGTATGTTGCTCTGTCACTTGAAATCACTTCCTCTATATAATCTAACATAATGTTAGCTAACAAATAAGAATTTGACAAATTATTAATATTAATTTTTCACTTTTTTCTTTATCCTGCTAATGAAATGCTCAGTTACTAGAGCAAATTGATGTGTTGGCTAATATTGGATATAATAATTTGAGTGATTACAGCAGACGGAGGGTTATTAATGTTAAACGGCATTAAAGCGAAGAATATACTATTTATATTAATCGGAGCTGCCATTTTCTCTTTTGGTATTGTTAACTTTAATATGCAAAACAACTTATCAGAAGGTGGATTTACGGGGATTACATTGTTATTGTACTTTTTATTTTCTTGGGACCCTGGAATTATGAATTTAATTTTAAATATCCCCGTTTTCTTTATTGGTTTAAAACTATTAGGAAGAATTACATTTGTATATACTGTCATTGGTACAGTTGCTGTGTCGATCTTTTTATGGGTATTTCAAGCCTACCCAGCTTTTTCATTACAAGATGACATGACGCTAGCTGCTTTATTTGCCGGGACATTTATCGGGGTTGGTTTAGGAATTATCTTTAGGTTCGGAGGTACAACAGGTGGTGTAGACATTATCGCAAGACTTGTCCATAAATACATCGGCTGGAGTATGGGGCGAACAATGTTTTTATTTGATGCCATTGTCATTGTCGCATCGGTTGTCTTTTACTTAAATGAAGTCGAAGGGATGTATACGTTAGTAGCTGTATTTATCGGGGCAAGAATTATTGACTTCATTCAAGAAGGTGCATATGCGGCAAGAGGTACTACAATCATATCTGATCATAGTGAAAAGCTTGCAGAAGGAATTACAGAGCAAATGGATCGTGGCGTTACGATCTTGAACGGAAAAGGCTACTACACTGGTAAAGACCGTCAAGTTTTGTATTGTGTTGTAGGTAAAAATGAAATCGTCAAATTAAAAAACATTATTCATGAAATTGACCCGCATGCTTTTGTTTCAGTATCCACGGTACATGATGTGTTAGGTGAAGGATTTACATTAGATGAAAACAAAAAACCGATTGATTAGTTTAAATTTAAGCTTTTAAAACTATGTCGTAAATATTTAGATTAAAGTAAAGCTTAATCATACCGCAGTGGAAATACACTTCGCTTTCCATGGGCACGGCCTCAACTTCCCAAAACTCACTGCCGTATCGTTTTGGGTGATTTTCGGCTCGCGCTGTTCCCATTGGAGTCTTCGTGTATTTCCACTGCTGGACTATTTTACTTTTGAGTTTAGTCGTAAAACCCAAACCAAATACGACAAAAGTCAAAAAGTAAATTGTTTTATAAGTTGAGGCTCTAATTCATTATTTAGTCTAATAGCCAAGTTTCTGCAGTAACATCCTGTTGTATTTAAAAAATGATCCCATACTAGTATGGGATCATCTATGACTACATAGCTTTTTAAAAATTACATTTTAATCATTCATGTGCAAGAACATTAGAATGAAACGGATTAGTTCCATTAATGCTACAACCGCACCTGCAACATAAGTCCAAGCTGCAGCATCTAACACTTTTTTAGTCTCACGATGTTCTGCACTTCCAATAATACCAGAACCGACCATCTGACCCATCGCACGATTAGAAGCATCAAATTCTACTGGTAAAGTGACAAGTTGGAACAATACAGCAAACGCCATAAAGATAATACCAACTAAGAACATTTGCATAGAAGTAAATAAAATACCCGCAATAATGAAGAAGAACGATGCATTTGAACCGAAACTCGCGATTGGTACCAAGGCATGTCTAAAACGTAAAAATGCATAACCTTCTGCATCTTGAATAGCATGTCCAACTTCGTGAGCTGCAACTGCTGCAGCTGATTGTGATGCCTCATGGTAATTGTGTGATGATAATCGAACAACCTTTTTGCTTGGGTCATAATGATCAGAAAGAAAGCCTTTCGTTTCTTCTATTCTGACGTCATATAAACCATTTTCTTGTAAAAGTCTTTGCGCAACTTCTCTTCCAGTCATACCAGATGAAACAGCAATTTTCATATGCTTTTTGTAAGTGTTTTTTACTTTGCTTTGTGCCCAAAGAGGAAGAATTAATAAAATCGCAAAGTAAATTAAAAATGCCCCCATACTCATATCGGCTTCCCTCCATCACTTATTTCTTTATAGTCAATTTTAGTCAAGCTAATTTTGGTCGTCAATTTCTTTGCTTGTCGACTGATCCTCTTTATATTTTTTCCAACCGACATAAAATAATGTTGCAATAATAATGGAAGTCACTAGTGTAATCGTAAAAATAATTTCACTCATATCAACAACAATAGCTAAAGCATATAAAGGGATGAAAAGTATGATCAACACACTTAAACCCATTTTGAATAGCCCCTTTTAACTCATATTTATTATATGCTTATGCTAATTCGTTAGAACGTGTTCTTCTTACGACTAAAAGATACACTAGCGTGATTGATAATAAACTTAACCAAAATGTGAAATAACCGATATGCTCTTCAAATTGAGATAATGTTGGATACATCGGCATATGCCCATACACATAATCAATAACATCGTTATGTAATGTCCAAACACTTGCTACGACTAAATGTCTCATTTCAATTTTAAAGAATGGTGAATATAATAGGCTTGAATGGCCATCGCGCCATGAGAGACTATTAACATCATGGCCATTAATGAAACTGGTTGACCATGAATGAACGTTAAAATGTTCATAACGACTGCCCAAGTTCCATATTTAAACAGTGTCAACATAGCCAAAGCTTCTATATACTTAAAGTTTTTATTAAGTAAGAATCCGATTAAAACAAATACAAAAAACATGGAGGCTGTAGGGCTGTCTGGTACAAATGTATAAAGATTGTTGGAGTGATCTCTAATTGATAACGATACCAATAGAAGCCATAAATTGTTCCAAAGGTATTTATGATTAACAACAAGAACAGAATACGTCGATCCATCAATAAATAAATCATGTTACTACTCCTATAAATTACGTCATATGTATGCAAAAAGCTGACTTATTACAAGTCAGCTTTTTTGTCATTATTCTTCTGTATCTTCGTCTCCACCTTCACCGTCATCAGTTTCAGTGTTTTCTACAATAAAGTTAGCTAATTGTTCTAGCTCTTCATCCGTACCTTCAAACATACCGGCTGGCATGTCACCAATACCTTCAACAGCTATTTCCATAATTGCATCAGGTGGTGTTGGCAAATCTAGAAGATCTGGGCCTAAACCTGGTTCACCTTCTAAATCGCCACCATGACAGCTCATACAGTTTTGAGCATAAACCTCATACCCTGGATGGGTTTCATCAACTTCATGCTCTACCATATTATCTACTGAATACTCTTCACGAGTTTCCCAATCGACCGCTACAACTGATTCATAAGTTAACCAAATTGTCGCAAGTACACCGATTAACATCATACCAGTTGCAATCGGACGTTGAGATGGACGGCGGCCTGGTTTTGTATCTAAGAATGGCGCTAATAATAAAGCACCAAAAGCTAAACCTGGTATACCAACCGTACCAATAACGACATACTCAGCCGCAGCAAATTCAAACTTTAACAATTCATATAAGAACAAGAAGTACCAGTCTGGTAAAGGGATATATGCAGCATTGTTAGGGTCAGCTTGCTGCTCTAATGCTACTGGTGTAGCAGCAACATAACATAAAAATCCGATTAAGAATACTGCACCTACTAACCATTCTTTTAATAAATAGTTCGGCCAAAAGGCTTCCGTTCTACCAGGATACTCAGAGTAATCTTTTGGAATCGTATTACGTTGTTCTTTGTCTTGGACACGTGAGTCTCCGACAAATTTCATTCCTTTTCCTCTATGCACAGTGTTCCCTCCTTATCATCAGATTTCTTCTTATAGTGGACCTGAGATTCCTTGACGACGAATCATAATAAAGTGTAATGCCATTAGCCCAAACAGAGCTGCTGGTAAGAAGAATACATGAATCGCAAAGAATCTTGTTAGGGTCTGTGCACCAACAATTTCTGGATCACCTGCAAGTAATGTCTTAATATCCGTACCAATGACAGGAACACTCTCTGCAATTTCAAGACCTACTTGAGTTGCGAAGAATGCTTTGTTATCCCATGGTAATAGGTATCCAGTAAACCCTAGTCCAAACATTACGAAGAATAGTAACACACCAACAATCCAGTTTAATTCACGTGGTTTCTTATAAGCACCTTGGAAGAATACGCGTAAAGTATGTAAGAAGATCATTACAATTACGACACTAGCTCCCCAGTGGTGCATACCGCGAACAATCTGTCCATGTGCCACTTGTGATTGTAGATACTGAACTGAATGCCAAGCATTCTCAATATCTGGAACATAGTACATTGTTAAAAACATACCTGATAATACCTGAATGACAGTAACAAAGAATGTTAAACCACCAAAGCAATATACAAATGCTGAAAAGTGGTGTGCTGGGTTTACGTGTTCAGGTACTTCGTGGTCAGCGATATCGCGCCAAATAGGCGTAATATCTAGCCGTTCATCAACCCAGTCATATAACTTCTGTAGCATCAATTACGCCCCCTCTCGTGGATTCGCTCTACCTAGATATAATCGACCGTCTTCAATACGATACTCATAGGCATGTAGTGGTCCTTCTGGTGGTGTACCAGGATGTTAACTCCATTCTTGTCGTAACGACCATAGTGACAAGGACAGAAGAACTCATTATCATGATCACCTGTTTCCCAGTCGACAACACAACCTAAGTGAGTACAGATAGGAGATAGTGCTAAGATGTCTCCATTTTCGTCTCGATAAATCCATGCAGTACGTTCAGCTTCTGTATCATACCAACCGTCTTGTTGGTCAATGTAGAATGTCTTACGTTGTGGCTCGGTAGTAATTTCATCAACATCCATTACATATTCAAATTCATCTGAACCGTCAGCCTGTAACAACGGATCGACAGCCATACCAACCATTGGTGCAACAACTGCCGCACCCATGAAGCCGCCTACACCTGTCAGCGTGTAGTTTAAGAACTGCCTACGAGAGACTTGATTGTTTTTCTTTTCGCTCATGTCTTTCCCCCTCTATCCATCTGATCAACGAACAGGGTTTTTCACATATTTATTAGGACAATATAATGATAGCGTATCCCTCAACATCGGTCAATAAAAACAACAGATTGAATAGAAAAATGTCACAATTTCTTTACAAGATTGTCATAAATCTTACTCGTCCCATTGCTCTTTAATCAAGTCTTCTATTTCACTGACTTGTGATTGAACTAATTGTTGGGTTTCTACTTGATTTAAATCACCTTGTTGGGGTGCTGGTAACCATATTAATTCTGCATCAATTTTTGAACTGTATTTTCGCCACTTTTTATCAAAAGTAAACAAAAATATATGTTTGAATGGTTGCTCATTAACATGGTTAACAACTGTTTCTAAACGCTCATATTCATCTTCTAGTTTGTTTTGTTTAAGGTAATTATATACAGGCAATAAAAAAACTCGGCCTTTTAATTGCTTTTCAATTTGAGTCATAAATATTTGCATGACCTCATGTTGGTAAGCCAGCTTACTTAACTCATCATCATCTTCAAATGAGAATGGCATTAAAGGCATAATAGCAGAATCAATATACTCTTTAGCTTTAGTATAATTCTGCACATCTTGATGCATCCATTTCATATCAGCTACCTCCTATTTTGATCCTCTGCTTGCTGGTTATTTAGTAAGGAACTGTAAAAATTAAAAGATTTCAAATCTCCTTCATCTAAAGCTTGGTCAATTTTTGATTTTAATTCTAAAATGTATTGTTCATTTGTTATATAGTTTAACAGTAGATCAATTTCCTTGTAATCAGAGTCCTTCAAATAGTAATCATCAGGTAGAAACGGATTATCCTCTAGTACAGAAATATACTCTTCTGAATTTCTAACCCCTTCGAAATTCATTTCTACATATAAAGGTTCCCCATGATTCATTCTAATATCATGAAAAGCCTTTTCGACCTCATTGGTTACAACATGTTCTTTGTAAAAACGAAACGGCCTTTCTTCCCCCTCTTGAACAGATATAATCATGCTTCTTGGGCATAGATGAGCCTCGAATACAAAGTGCAAGTTATTTAACAACTCATCACGCTTTAATAAATAATCAAAAAGCCATACAATTTCACGCTTAGGCAAGTCATATTGATCTAAAAACCAATCAATAAATGCTTTTTTTTGTAATGGTGAGATTTCCATATCGTCCCCCCTCTTACTTACTGTTCTTGCATTCTCATAATGAACTCCTGAACTTCCTCATCATCTGGGATGATTGTTAAGTAAGCATTTAAAATATTAAACGCCTTTTGAAGGTCCCCTTCTTCTACTAGGAACATACCGTATTCTTTTAAGAAATCTGGTTCTTCACTATAAGTGAGTGCAGCTTGTTCAAAATGTTTTTTAGCAAGGTCAAATTGCTCTAGTTCATTATAAACTTGTGCTGCTCTCCAATTTAAGACAACTGGATAACCTCATAACTCATCAGCTGATCAACTAAATCTTTTGCTTGTTCGTACTGCTCATTTTCAAAATAAATATTTATTAGTAACTCTACTCCGTCTTCATAAGCAGGGTCAATCGCTAATGCTTCTTGTAAATAAGTAACCGCTTCTTCCTGCTTATTTAACTTCAATGCATATTGAGCAGCTAATAAATATAGTTCATTGTTATGCTCATCTTTATTAATACCTTGTACCGTTGTATCAAAAGCTTCTTGCAGTGCTCCTTCTTCATAAAAGGCTCTAGCTAACATTGGATAAACACTTGTATATTCAGGGTCTAAATCAATCAGTTGATTCCAAACTTTAGTACAAATATCAAATCGTTCAATTTGATAGGCTGTGTAACCGTATTTGAATAATTGATCAGGTGTTTCTAGTTCAATTAATTCAAAATAATTAAGTGCTTCTTCCCAGTCACCGACTGAAGATAACGATTCAGCCAATCGTTCTTTAATGTTAACAACATCAATACTTGGTGCTTCCTTGTCTACTTTTTTATAAAAAGGAATTGATTTTTGGTATTCGCCATTAGAGAACGCTAACTCTGCCAATGCTAAATCAATAATTGGTTCTTCCGAATCGATTGATTTTGCTTCTTTAAGCTTTTGTTCAGCCACTTCAAACAATCCTTGAGATTGATAAAAATCAGCTAATTGTACTAGGGCTGTCGTATAAAACTCTGAGTCTTCTTTTATTTCTCCAAGAGTTTCTAATACTAACTCGTCTTCTCCTAAGTCAGTATAAATTTCGGCTAACAGCAATCTAATTTGGTCATCATCTGGGTATAACAGAAGCATATCTTCATAAACATCTCTTGCATCATTTAGCAAGCCCCATTCATGAAGTAATTGCGCAATATCGAATCGCTCTGCATCTTCGGCTTCTGCAACATAACTCTTTAACAGTTGCACAGCTTCGTTAACTTTTCCTTCCTCTTTAAGTGTCAATGCTTCGCTAATTGTTTCCATAACTTAAATTCACCTTTCTATTTTCACAGTTCAATTTCCTTCATGATTAATCTCATATCTTCAAAAAATGTTGGATAGGAGACATTAATACAATCCGTTTCATCAATTGTAACAGGTTCATCACTTATGATTGAAGCAATAACAGCCATCATCGCCATACGGTGGTCATTCTTAGATTGGACAGAACCACCCCTTAATTCTGTAGGACCTTTAACTACCATTTGATCTTCTGATGAAAAGACTGTTGTCCCAAGGTTTTGTAATATGCTAACTGTCGCCTCAATTCGGTCTGTTTCTTTATAACGTAATTCTTTAATATGGTTAATTTTCATTTCACCTTTAGTTTGAGTTGCAATAAGAGCTAATAAAGGTATTTCATCAACCATACTTGGAATCTCCTGTTCTGTAATGGTTGTCGGAATGAGCTCTGAATATGCTACTTCTATAGTACCAACAGGCTCGTCTCCAATATAACGTTCAACGGAAACGTTAATATTAGCTCCCATTCGCTTTAACACATTCACAAGTCCCATACGCGTTGAGTTAACCCCTACTTCTTCGAGGATTAAATGGCTACCTGGTGTTATAACTGCAGCTGCGATCCAAAATGCAGCTGATGATTGGTCGCCAGGTACAGTAATATTTGTTGAATATAGTGATTGTTTTCCATTAATCTTAATGTGTTGACCGTCAACTTCAACAGAGCCACCAAAAGCTGATAACATTTTTTCAGTATGGTCTCTTGTCGGATTATTTTCAATGACCGTAGTTGTTCCGTTTGTTAGTAATCCAGCTAACAAGATTGATGATTTAACTTGAGCACTGTCTACTGGTAAACGATAAGTAATCGGCTGCAATTGTCCACCATTTACTTGCAATGGTAGTTTATTTTCTTCTTTCATCGAGAGGAATTGAGCCCCCATCTCTGTTAATGGATTAAGGACTCTCCCCATAGGACGATTAATTAATGATTCATCACCATTTAGATGGATGTTAAAAGGTAATGCTGACAACAATCCAATTAAAAGCCTTGTTGTCGTGCCCGAGTTACCCATATCTAGTGTAGTATTGGGCTGTCTTAATGAGTTGACACCTTTACCTAATACTTTAACTAGTTCACCATTTTCACTAATATGTACCCCTAATGATTTAAACGCTTCAATCGTCCTTCGACAATCTTCTGAGTGTAAAAAACGATTAATGACTGTTTCCCCGTCTGCGATTGACGCTAACATAACAGCTCTATGGGAAATCGATTTATCACCAGGAACTTTAACCTTCCCATTGATTAAGCCACCTTTATAATGAAATTGCTCTGCCAAATAATCCCTCCTCGGCTCTAACATAACGTCTTTATATTTGGGGTTTGTGATATATAACTAATAAACCCTTCTAAGTAGGATTCGATTACTTTTTGATCAAAATGTTTAACATAAGGGTTTCCATAAGTTGTTAACAAAATAAGCGCGATTTGTTGATTATCATTCTTTTTATCCGCTAACATGGATGTGATTAATTTTTCACTTTCCCATTTACTAATAGTTAACTTATATCCTAATGATGTTAACCAATCAATTAATGGTTGAGTGAGTAAGTTAGATTGGCCTCTTCCGTTCTCTAGATCAGAAACGTATAAGTCAAACAGAATTCCAATCATAACAGATTCACCATGGGTTACAGAATGACTTGAATAAACTGATTCAATTGCATGACCTAATGTGTGTCCCAAATTTAAATATTGCCTAATATTAGATTCACGTTCATCATTTTCTACTATTTCTCGTTTAACGTGTATAGAGTTTTCAAGAATGTTAGAAAAGTCAGGGTCATGAATAGAAATTTGCGATTTATCCATCAACCTTTCAAGTAAAGAACCATTTTGAATTAAACCATGTTTAATAACTTCAGCTAAACCCGATCTAAATTCTCTGTCGCTCAACGTCGCTAACATGTCTTGGTCATAGATTACGAGGTCAGGTTGGTAAAACTGACCGATTACATTTTTTACATTAGATAGGTTAATTGCGACTTTACCCCCAACACTACTGTCATGCGCTAACAACGTAGATGGCATTTGTATGAATCCGATTCCTCTCATATATGTTGAAGCGACAAACCCAGCTAGGTCACCGACAACACCCCCACCTAATGCTAATACAGCAGAATTACGATCCAACTGCTCATCTTGCAAAAACTGCTGAATTCGTTCAAATTCAGTAAACGACTTGGAACGTTCACCTGCTTGTACTACATAGTTAACAGTTGAAACGTATGGAGACAACGCATATGTAACATCATTCAAGTAAAAGTTCGCTACATTTTCATCTGTAATAATAGCGACTTTGTTGAACTGAAATGATTTGATGAGAGTACCAATCTCATATCTTAAATCTGAACCGATTAAAATACGATACCTTTTAGAAGTGTTAACGTTAATCTCTCTCATTAAAACGTTCTAATCCTTTCTCGATACTCATTAACTGATTGCTTTAATTGATCCATGTAATCTGATGGAAACTGTTCAATTATAGAACTTGCAACTTCCCAAGCGACAACATGTTCCATAACAACAGCTGCTGCAGGTACAGCACAACTGTCAGAACGCTCAATGCTAGCTTGAAACGGTTCTTTCGAATTAATATCTACACTTTCTAAAGGCTTATATAATGTTGGGATTGGTTTCATAACCCCTTTAACAACAATTGGCATCCCTGTCGTCATACCACCTTCAAAGCCACCTAAGTTATTCGTCTTACGATAGTAACCACGTTGTTCGTCATATCCGATTTCATCGTGTGTCTCACTACCACGTGTACGAGCTGCTTCAAAACCAATGCCGAACTCAGCACCTTTAAATGCATTAATACTAACGACAGCACCTGCAATCTTAGAATCTAATTTCCGGTCAAAATGTACGTAGGAACCTAACCCTGCTGGTACTCCTTCAACCGTTACCTCCACGACTCCGCCGATTGAATCACCATCTTGTTTTGCTTGGTCAATCACGTGCTTCATTTCTTCTTCTTTTGAATCATCAATGACACGTACTGGCGACTCGTTAGATTTCTTGATCTTCTCTTCAACTGACATAGGAATATCACTAGCTTTTATGCCATGTATCTCTTTTACGTATCCTACAATATTAATATCTAATTCTTTTAATATCTGTTTAGCAATTGAACCAGCCGCAACACGTGCTGCTGTCTCACGTGCCGATGAACGTTCTAACACGTTTCTCATATCACGGTGATTATATTTTAAAGCACCATTTAGATCAGCATGTCCAGGTCGAGGTTTTGTCACTTGACGTCTAATATGTTGATCTTCTTCAATGGGGGCTTCACCCATAATATCTTCCCAGTTCTTAAAGTCGTCATTTGTAACCGCAAGCGTAATTGGTGATCCTAGTGTGTAACCATGTCGAACACCACTTAAGATCGATACTAGGTCCTTTTCAATTTTCATACGGCGCCCTCTTCCATAGCCGCCTTGCCTACGTATAAGCGACTCATTCACATCTTCTTTAAGTAAATTTAATTGAGCCGGTATACCTTCTACGATTGTCGTTAATTGTTTACCATGTGATTCCCCAGCTGTTAAATATCGCACTTTAAAACACCTCTTAAATTATTGTTTTTCATAAAAGAACGTTTCAGCTACTTCAAAGTTAAAGCTTTGGGGGTTAAAAATTTGCTCGGTACTACCGACAAACAAGACCCCACCTTCTACAAGCGATTGTGAGAACCAATCATATACTTGGTTTTTCGCATCTTCTGTGAAATAAATCAATACATTTCGACAGACGATCAAATCGTAACTTGAACGATAACGATCAGCTAATAGATTATGTTTACTAAATTGAACACATCTCTTAATTTCATCTGATAGCGAATAGAAATTACCTTTTTTATGAAAGTACTTTTCTTTTTTGTCTCGCGGAACCTCTTTCAAAGATCTCTCCGGATAAACACCTTCCATTGCTCTCTGTATAGCTAGTTCATCGATGTCTGTTGCATGAACCGTTATCTCTTCCAACGGGAAGTAATCACTTAAGATCATGGCAATTGTATAGGGTTCTTCACCTGTTGAGCAGGCTGCACTCCATACTTTTAAACGATCATTACCTTCCATTAATGTAGGAAGAACCTTCGTTCTGAATGTTTCCCATCTATTAAAGTTACGATAAAACTCTGAAACGTTAATCGTCATTCGATCTAAAAACTCAAAATATAATTGTTCGTCTTGTATTAAAGCTTTATAGTAGTCATTGAAATTAGCAAAACCACGCTTATCTCTTAACGTCGTCAGCCTTCTTTTCATTTGTTTTTCTTTATATAATGCTAAGTCAATCCCCGTTCTTTTCTTTATATCAGATATAAACGTTATGTAATCATCCCTCATAATACCTCTCCCATCGTAACACCTATTATATAATAGGTCTTATGTCTAATGCTAGAAATTACAAATAGAAATCATCTACACCTCGTTAAAGAAAAAACCAATCGTGTCAATTAAGATCACGATTGGTTAGAACTTTGTAAGTACAGACAATTAATTTGTAATATTAGTAAATCCACTGATCAGCATCTTTAGTGTAGTCAACTTGACCACCTTCACTAAAGAAAAGACCTATTTCACGTTCAGCTGATTCAGGTGAATCAGAACCGTGAATGACGTTTTTACCAACTGTTAAACCATAATCACCACGGATTGTGCCGATATCTGATTCTGCAGGGTTAGTAGCACCCATCATTTTACGTGCAGTTGTAATAACGTTTTCCCCTTCCCAAACCATAGCAAATACAGGTCCAGAAGTAATAAAGCTTGTTAACTCACCGAAGAAAGGCTTGTCTTTATGCTCACCGTAATGCTCTTCCGCTAATTCATTAGGGATTTGCATTAGTTTAGCGCCAACAAGCTTGAAACCTTTTTGTTCGAAGCGAGATACAATTTCACCTACTAAGTTTCTTTGTACACCGTCTGGTTTAACCATAATAAAAGTTCTTTCCATTGTCTTGTCACCTCTTAAATTATTTTGTTTCAAACCGTAAAAAGTTTATCAAATTTTAAGATGAAATACAATTTTAAAATTTACGTTTTCCTAAATAGCCAGCAATTTTTTGCAATGTCCGCTTCGGTTTTGTGTTAGGTAAATCATCCAACTGTTGTAGAGCTTTCCTTAAATAGGTCTGACTATATTGGAATGATTCCTCAATCGCATCAGACTTTTTTATTTGTTCAATTGCCTGATCTGCTTTAGTTATGTCACTAGGGTCATTGAAAAATTGCTCAACTTGATCGTAAATAGTTTTGTTATTAAACGCTAAAATTGTAGGCAAAGTTAAGTTACCGTTTAATAAGTCACTTCCTACAGGCTTACCTAGATCTTTTTCATTCGATGTAAAATCTAATATATCGTCAATAATTTGATAAGACATTCCTATGTAATAACCATATAAACCTAAACGTTCAACGACTTCTGGTTCACTATTAGCTGCAATAGCACCTAACCTTGTACTAGTAGCTATTAATAAAGCCGTTTTTCGCTTTATTCTTCTAAAGTAATTAAAAAGACTTTGGTCTATATCATATTTGTCTCTCAATTGCTCAATCTCACCTATACAAACTTGGTGAATTGTGTCAGATAAAACGTCATGTATTTGCTGTTCATTTTGCCCTTTGACTAATTCTAATGTTCTAGCAAAGAGGAAGTCACCTGTGTACATAGCCGTTAAGTTATCCCACTTATAATTAACAGTTGGGTGTCCTCTTCGTGTATCTGCAAAATCAATGACATCATCATGCACTAATGAAGCCATATGAATAAGCTCTAAAGCAACAGCTACATTAATTGCTTGCTTTGTATCCGATTGACCAAATTGCGACGATAACAAGACAAAAATCGGCCTAATTCGTTTACCACCAGCTTGGAGAAGATGATTTGAAGCTGTTGAGATCATCGAATGCTCTTTACCGGTAATTTGTTTCATTTTATTCTCGATTTCGTTTATATCGTCGTTCATATATTTAATAGTGGTTGCCAACTTCATCAAATTCACCTTTTTAAAAGTTTACTTTTTTCCCAAATGCATAGCTGCTGCTCCTAAAGCGAAGCTCTTAACTTTCACATCGTCAAAACCTGCTTCATAGAACATCGTTTTAAGTTTGGTTTTCCCAGGGAAGTTTTTCGTTGATTCATGTAACCATGCATATTCTTCATAACTTTTAGCGAACAACTTACCAAACAACGGCATTATATGTTTAAAGTAGAAGAAGTATAATTGCTTGAAAACAGGAAGTGTGGGCTGTGACGTTTCTAGACAGACTACTTGACCACCTGGTTTAACGACACGGTACATTTCTTTTAACACTTGCATATAGTCTGGAACATTCCTTAAACCAAACCCGATTGTTACATAGTCAAAACTATTGTCTTCATATGGAAGAGACATTGCATCGCCGTGTACGAACGTTACTTGATTCGCACTTTGTTCCCGTTTCTTATCTTCTCCTACTGACAACATGTTTTGACTAAAGTCTAGTCCTACTACATTGCCCTTAGGCCCTACAGAATCAGCTAACGCTAAAGTCCAGTCCCCTGTACCACAACAAACATCTAAGCAGTGGGATCCTTTCTCAACATTCATTTGTTTCATGACACTTTTGCGCCATGCTTTATGACGTTGAAACGAGATTATGGAGTTCATCCGGTCGTACCTTTTATATATTTTCTCGAAGACGTTATGTACTTTCTCTGATTTCGTATTTGGGTCCATCTATTTCTCTACTCCTACTTACACGTTTTATAATTAACTTAATCAATGTTATTAAAAAGCTCCATTCCCATTATAAAAATTTAACGTTGCTCAATAACTTGTTTAATTTCATTTTGTTGATTATTAATTAACTGAGTAAACCACGGCAAATAATTATGAAGGCTTAAAATTTTACTTTGTATTTCAGGTAGCCAGCTATCTTCATAACTCTCGATCTCGTAATAATTAGCAATTCCATAAAACAAGTGTGAATAAACATTAATTACTTGTTCAACCCACTCATTAGGCGTAAATTGTTTATGTAATAAGTCTACTTTATATTCATTGATTCTTTTTATGTACGGTAAAAAATGATAGAGAGCGTTCGTTAGTTCCGCATTAGAAAGTAGTTTATAAAATAAAGAACTGTGATAATCCCCCAGTAATACTTTGAGTTGGTTATCTTTTAACTCTTCTTGAGAACTACTTTCGTTAAAGTGTTGATCAACTATGTCATGAACGTTTAGTGATACTTGCATATTGACTAGCGCGTCTGCAATAATATGGTCTTGTTGATCAACAAGCTTATATATATACCACATATAATCTTCAACAAATACTTGGTCATACAAGACTTCATCGATATAAGGATGCTTATACCGTATCAAGAACTCACTTTTCACGTTATTTATGTTTTCAAAATGCGATTGCATATATAATCACCTTTTTAACCTAATTAAATAGGTTTAATATCTCTC
>NZ_AKIF01000039.1 GCF_000269905.1 Alkalibacillus haloalkaliphilus C5 | reverse complement strand
TTGATTAAAATGAATGTTTAGGGTTGTGGAAGTCAATTAATTTAATGTTGTGGTTCAAAATGAATGTATGAAATTTCAGTAATACGTAATTTTTGTCCTTCTTTTAAAGTCACTTCACTCTCTGTATTCCCAAACTCACTCCCCATCACTTCATATACTTGAGCGTCCTCGTTATGACTATGGATTTGGAGATACCCAATTTTAGATGAAGAGCTAATCAGGTAGTCACCGGGTTCTATGTCGACTCCGACCTCCCAATGTCCAGCTGTTAAATTATTCGACTGTTGTTCATCAGCCGGTGTAACCATAACGGCGTTGAAACCAGCATCTGCATGGATTGTGAAGTCTTCATCTATATCGACTGTTATACTCCCAACACCGTAATCACTCCCTAAAATGTCATGAAAAATTAAATCACCATGATCATTATATACATTAATATTTCCGGCAACACTTCCGGTAATTTCATAACGTCCTGGTGATACAGATATTGTTTCACCGTCGCCCTGCACATAATCGAGGAAAACTTCATCTTGTGAGTATTCTTCATCACGTAATTCCCGGTTAGTATAAGGAGCTGCTGTTTGACCTAACATTTCATTTTTTTCTTCACCAATGATTTTTTGTTGTTGGTCCGTGTACACTTCAGATACTTCCGTTTTCGATTCAACATTACAACTAGCTAACAACAGTCCAACTATTAATATTGGAATAACTCGTTTCATTCGTTCCATGCCTCCTAAAATGGAGAAACTAATATATTGTTTCATGATAGTACTTCTCATAATATTCAATTGTACCGAGTGGACCTATAGAAATTTCAGATGTTTTATATTGTAAAGCCCGTTTAATCCAAGCCGTTTGTTCATCTTGTTCTAATTGATTAATTGGTATACATAGTAGATTATTAGCGATGAATTCATGTTCATCTGGTAATGTGTAACGATTTTTCATATCAGAGTAATATGATGAATGGATTTGTATTTTAATATAATCATCTTGGTTGTAATGTAAGTGGTGTTCATGGACTATTTTTCCGTCTTTTAAAAAGATGACGCGATCAGCATATAGATCTAAGTTTTCAAGTAAGTGTGACGCGACGAAAATCACTTTATCTTGCTGTTTCATTTCCATTAATATTTTCGAAATTAATGAGACATTCGATAAGTCAAGCCCATTCATAACTTCATCCATTAGCATAATGGGTGTATCTGCCGCTGCCATCATGGCAAAGCACAATCTTTGGCGCATTCCTAATGAGTAAGTTTTGACTTTCTTTTTAACATAGCTTTCCATATTTAAACGCTCTATGATTGATTTTACATGCTTAGTATGACCTTTCCACATATTTCCATAAAGCTTTAAATGGTCTACCCCCGTTAACTCTTCGAATAAATCTTTTTGTTCAGGGAAAGTTGCCATTTGTTTATGAATCTTTATTTCATCTTTTTCTGTTTTAAACGTATGTTGGTCGTCAATTTCGACATAGCCTTCATCAGGTTTTAAAAAGTTAGCCATTACGTTAAACATTGTCGTCTTACCAGTTCCGTTTGGTGCAGCAACACCGATAATTTCACCTGGACTTGCATGGAATGATAATTGATCTAATACATTATGATCCTTGTAGGATAACGTTATATTTTTTAATTTAATCACTACGAGCACTCCTTTCTTGTTGGGATGACCAATTGAAATTAATGTAGTTCAGTTTATGAACTATATAGATGGCACAAGTTAAAATAATTGATCCAATGGTTAACCACGTTATAGCATGGGTGTAGTTCAAGTTGGTATTCATTTCAAGTTCACCTGACATAACACTCGTAATATCAATAAATTGAATGAATAATTGTAACGGTGATTCAAAACCAACCTGCGTCATTAAAGTTGGAATGAGTAAAATTCCAAGTGCAACTAGAATAGTAGCGTAAGCGTTTTTAAGTATTAGGTTTAGTAATAGGGTTAACAATAGGGTGAAAATGGTGATTACGACAAAGGCTATCATAATTAATAGTAAATATTGCCATGTTGCAATTGCATGAAATTCCCCATTACTATAAAACAGCACTGGATACATGAAGTGTCCAAAATCTGTTTGTCTTGATGAATAAAATAAACCTAATAGAGTACCAATTGTTAAAGAAGTAAAAATAAATAAGAAATGTAATGTTACCTTACTCAATATTTTTTTCATAAACGAAATCGGAAAACCATTCATTACAGTACGGTGATGTCTTTCGTAAATGAGTGAGTCACTACTACTTAGCAAAACAATAAAATAGAAAAAGATCCCACTTAAAAAAGTAAACGCAGCTATCATATAACTATTTGTTGTAACGCCTTCAGCTTGAAGTGGTATATTGTTGTTATCAATATAGCTAATGATTGCATCATCTTTCTGTACTTCTTCTTTTGGAACAATTAAGTGATCAGGAATTTCATCATAACCAATCTCATGCACTTCTAATCTAAGTTCATTTAACTCAAGCATACTTTCGACATATGCCTCATGATCAGATCCAGCCCCTAAGTAATATTTTTGAAAATTAATGATTGAATTTTGCTCTAATAAATTTTGGTGTAGTTCTTCGTTGTTTTCTATAAAGTCTTCTTGTAAGTAATTAAAAATTGAATTCATCATGTCACCTTCTGAATATTTCTCCTGATATAATGAATACGTGTCTGCTTGGCTATAAATCATAAAATATATAGGGAAGAACAGAATTAGCAGCAAAGCCACAAGCCACATCTTTTTACTTTTAATTAATATTTTTGCCTCAAATAAAAAGTATTTCCAAAACATAGATTAATCCCTTTCTATATCAGTTAGTAAAAGCGTCGTTTATTAATGGCTTTTGATGTAAGCCATAGCATCAATTCAATTATTAATAATGTAATTGTTAATACAATAATCCCTTTTACATAGGTAATGGATTCGACATTAATTAAAAAGTTCATATCACCAGTAATTACCTTACCAAATTCAAAATATGATTGTGGAAAATAACTTAAGTCAAAGCCGAATAGCTCACGCTTACTTCTGCTAAAGTAAGTAAATTGTACAAATAATAATAAGGTGCTTGTAGCGAAAACAACCCAATAATTTTTGAATAGTAAGCTAAACCATAAGTTTAATCGAATAAAAAGCAGCATCAGTATGGGTATAAAGCTCAGTGCCATCAAGTAAAATTGAAGCATGGAAATGGTGTCATAGTCATCTAATAAAAAGTTACTTTGACCGATCATAATTGGTACATGTAATTGCAAGGAGCCAAACCCAGATTGTAATGTTATGGCGAATAAACTAATAGAAAAGATTGAAATGAACGTGACGATGCTGTATAAAAAAGCAGCGAACGATTTAGCGTTTATTGTTTTATACCAATTCATCGGTAAGCCTTGTAATAATGTTTTATTTTCTCGGTTTTTTACAAGGATGTCACTACTAAAATAAATCGCCATAAAAATAATTAAATAAGTTACCGGACTTAACAAAATATTTTTCCCAGCTTGTACAGCGGTTTTTTCTTCAATCATTGGGTACGTTACGTTTAAGTCTTCTTCTACAAAGCCTTGGTAACGAAGCAAAGTTTGATGATAAAGGTGTTGTGTATCTTTCCCTGGGATTGGTGAATCTTCAAAAAGGTGTCGGTGCCTTGAAAGGAAATCCATTTTATTTCCTTGTAGACCTTGAAGCCTTAGAAGTGAAAAACGGACAAAGTTGTTTTGGTCATAAGCATTAAGCATACGGTTATGTATTCTAATATAAAAGTCGTCTTTAGCGTATAGAGTTTCTCCAGCTAATGGACTATAACCTGTTGCACCTCGGTTTTGTCTATTACTTTGCAACGTTTCAAGGTCACTCAATTCTTCTTTTAGTTCTTGTTCATGTATAGTCTCGATGGTTTCTTGGTTTGGAAGAATGAAAAAGCTGTAGATAAGAGAAAGTGCTAATAAAAATACAATGAAGTAGTTATTCTTTTTACTCCTAAACAATAGTTTCAATTCATGTTTAATATAATAAAAAGTCATAATTGTTACTCCTTTAGAAGGTTGGTAAGATTGTAAATAGATTTTTATATTGAAATAGTGAAAATTTAATTATTATTTTACCAAATAAAGTAATTAATTAATAGTTTAATTTTTGTAAATTTCTAAAATTTTGAATCGGGTGTTCATTTAAATAATCTTAAATAGGAGGGAAACATTAGTTTTTGTGAAGGTATAACGATTACCATAGTTTTTTTATCCTGGTAGGATTTATTTTTGTTGTAGGAACGCTCGTTAATCGATTCTTAAAAAAATGTAAAATGCCGGATAGTTTTTCAATCCGGCTTCATTTTATATACTGACAAAAGCTAATCTTTGTAAATTTGCTTAGGGTATTGTCTTTTCTTTCTTATCTCAGGAATAATGGCACAATATAGCATGAAATGAAACTTTAAAAAGTGTTACTTAATGTCTATATGGAAAATTGAAACCATTTTATGAATGTTCCTCACCTTATAGGAGAGTATAACAGTATAAGACTTTGAATAACGGAGGAACATTTATGACAACAGTTAGTATTCGCTTAACAGCTCCAGAAATATCAGAGCTTTGGGGCGCGTATATGAATGACTCTCTTACAGCTTGTATGTTGAAAACTTTTTTATATAAGGTTGAGGATCCTGAAATTAAACCAATAATTGAACAAAGCTTAACGAACTCGCTTAACAATATAAAAGGAATTGAAGAAATTTTTAATCGGGAAAGTTACCCAATTCCTGTCGCTTTTAATGAAAATAAAGATGTAAATATTAATTCACCTCGAATTTTTTCAGATAGCTATATGTTGGAGTACTTGATACAAATGGGACAAATTGGGATGAAAGCATATAGTTTAGCAGTAGCATTTTCGACAAGGTCGGATGTCTATCATTTTTTTGCTAAATGTTTACATGAAACGCAACAAATGCATGAGCAAGCAGTTCAAATATCTTTAAAACAAGGGGCATACATACGTCCACCAAACTTACCAATTCCGAAAAAAACTGACTTTGTTAAAAAACAAAGCTTTTTACAAGGTTGGTTTGGTAATAGGCGCCCTGTAACAGGCCCAGAGGTCTCTCATTTATTTTCAAACATTCAACGTAACGCATTAGGTGCTGCTACGATGACAGGGTTTGCCCAAACAACACAATCAAAAGAGTTAAGACGGTACTTCCAGCGTGGAAAAGAAATAGCAAATAAGCATATTGAAATCTTTAGTTCGATCTTACGAGAAAATGACTTGCCAGTGCCAATGACTTGGGATACAGAAGTAACTGACAGTACTTCTTTCGTATTCTCAGATAAATTGATGTTGTACCAAACAACTGCTTTAAATGCATTAGGTTTATCTTATTATGGATTAAGCATTGCAAATAGCCCAAGACATGATTTAGGTGTTCATTATACGAGGCTAATGTCAGAAATAGTACAGTTCACAAATGATGGCACAAACTTGATGATTGATCACGGGTGGTTAGAGCAGCCACCACAAGCCGCAGAACGGGACAAACTAAAAAACGAGTAGAGGTTTTTTTATGAAAAAGGATAAACGTGTGGAAGTTATTGTATGGAGTATTGCTCTTCCAGGGTTTGCTCAGTTGCTCAATAAAAGCTATATAAAAGGGCTTTTCTTTATTTTGTTAGAGATTATTATTAATGTTCAAGCTCGGTTTAATTATGTCATTATTGCTAGCTTTCAGGGAAACACTGATATAGCAATTGAATCGACTAATTATCAATGGATAATGTTTTACCCATGTCTTTATATGTTTGCCATGTGGGATGCTTATACTGATGCTGGTGGTGGTCAAAAACCTCTATCTTATATCCCGTTTGTTTCTGCGGCCTTTTTAGGAACAATAGGTGTTATAGCTTCACCAACGTTTCAAATTATGGGGGTACTTTTAGGGCCGATTTGGACAGGGATATTGGCGCATATCGTTGGCTTTATTATCGGTGTTTTTATTATGAAGTTGCTACGACGGATTGTTAGCTTTGATGAAGAAGCGCCGAGTGAAAGCTAACCTTCACTCGGTGTTGTTTTGCTTCTTACGCTTTAGAATAATAAATAGCACGATCAGAGTTAAAGGAATTAATATTGGTGAAAGCCCAATTGTTAAAACAAATATTTGGGAAAATACATTAATTAAAGCGTTAAGTGTATTCATTAGTAATTGTTGTGCTCGTTCAATTGTGTTTAAAGAATTTTGGTCTTGAATTTCTGGTATGTCAATTCGTTGTTCTTGAATATTAATGTGGACAGTTGAATAGCTACTATGGTTTTCTAAGTAATCCATTCGCCCTTTCAGTTGTTCAATTTCTTCTTGTACTCGTGATAAATCGTTAGAAACTGCAAGCAAATCCTCTGTGCTTTCCGCTTCATCTAAAAAGTTAAGTAACCTTTCCTCAACAGCTTGTTTAGAACGTAATCGAGACTCTAAATCAACGTATTCTTCTGTAACGTCTTGCCCTTGGATTGATTTTTCACTAACAACCATATGTTCACCTTCAACATTGTTCATGAAGTCATGAAAGTGTTCTTCTGGTATGCGTGCAACAATAGAACCTGTCTTTAAGTCATCTTCATGTTCATATTGTGAAGCTTCAACAATATAACCGTTTCTTACTTCGATTTGTTCTGTTAATTTTCGTTCGGCTTCATCGAAGTTTGGTACTTCAATTGAGAGCCTACCTGTATAAATAACCATTCGACTTTGATTTGTATCAACTGGTTCGTTATTGTTAGCAGCTGACGACTGTTCTTCTGCTTCCTCACTTTGATCAACCATTTCCCTTTCTTCAACTACACCAACATCACCATCTTCAGCAGTCTGAAACTTTTCTTCGTTCAAACCATCATCATTTGAGCAAGCATACAAAATTGTACAGAAAATAAACAATAAGAAGACAAAATAAACCTGTTTACCTTTTAACATTTCTTCAATGCCCCCATTATTCTACATAGTATTATAGTAGACGGTTTTAAATTAACAATGTTACAAACTAATTAAAAATAAGTTTGCAAAAAGGGATTGGCACAGGTTTATAACGGGAATTGTGATTAACAAAAACATGGTGAGGGTGAAACGTCTTGGAACGTATAACGATCGGAAAGTGGGCTATATTGGTTGTGATTGTTATCAGTTTATTTTTAATTAACCAAAGAGTGTTCAATATATCACCTGAAGACATTCGTAATTTGATCTATGCAGCTGGATGGTTAGCGCCTGTTGTATATATCTTTTTGTATGCATTGCGACCGTTAGTACTCTTTCCAGCTTCAATCTTTTCGATTGTTGCGGGATTAGCTTTCGGTGTTTATTTGGGCGTTATTTTTGCTTTAATTGGTGCGACTTTAAGTGCTATATTGGCCTTTGTAGTTGCCAATCGTTTCGGTGAGAAAGCAGTTCGTTTTCATAAGAAAGGAAAAACAGAATACTACAGACAGAAGTTTGAAGAAAAAGGGTTCTTGTATATATTGATGTTACGATTAATTCCAGTTATTAATTTTGACTTAATTAGTTATACTGCAGGTTTAGCTAAAGTAAAGTTAGCGGATTTTGTAAAAGCTACTGTTATTGGTATTATTCCAGGTACAGTCGTTTACAATTTAGTCGGTGCCAGCTTAGTTGATGGTAATGTTATGACGATTATAGGAACAGTTACGTTATTCGTTATTGTGATTGTTATTCCTCTTATTTGGAACAACAAGTTTATGCGTGTAATAGAAGACCTTAAACCAGATTAAATGATGGAGGATTGCAGGAATGAAACACTTACAACAACAGTTACAAAAAATTGACCGCAAAAGTTATAAATCATATAAAGACATACAAGGTCAATATCAATTTAAGACGTATTCACTACACATAGATTATGTTCAAGGCGATCCTTTTGCATCGCCGTCCAAAATACGGTTGTTTATACCAAAACACATTCAATCTGTTCCGGCGGAGTGGCTTCAATCGAAAAACAGGAAAGTATATGCTGAAGACTTTATTGCCAGGCAAGTTAGTCACACGATTAATAATTTGTCGATGGCGATTAAAGGAAGCGGCAAAAGTGGCATGATCGCCATCGATTCTCCAGACCAACAAATTATAGAACGGACCGCTGTTGAACTTAGTGAAGCAGGATTAACGATTTGTTTGTCAGTTGGTTTACCCGCAAATGGTAGAAGAATTAGTGGGCAGAAAGCAGAGAGATTATTTCTAAAAGCAATACCACATATCATTCAAAATTCCGCTTTATCGATCAATAAACAAAGAATGAATGAAACGCTTGAACTCGCTGATCAACATGATGCCATAAGAGATAAAATGAAGGAAGAAGGTTGGATCGCATTCATTGCTAATGGATCAATTTTACCGCGTGTAAGTGGCATTAGCTCAAAACCGCTTAAACAAGCAGTTCCATTCCAAAGCCCTAAAGAGAATGAAGTTTCATTTGAAATCCCACATCGAGACGAGCCGATCAAGGGCATGGCGATTAAAAAAGGAATTACGTTAATTGTCGGTGGTGGATATCATGGTAAAAGTACTTTATTAGAAGCTTTAGAGTTAGGCGTTTACGAACATATTTACGGCGATGGAAGAGAGTATGTCTTAACGGACCGTGACGCAGTGAAAATTCGAGCAGAAGATGGACGGAGTATTGCTAATGTGACGATCTCACCTTTTATTAACAATTTACCTAATGCAACAGATACAGAGTCTTTTACAACAGAAAATGCTAGTGGTAGTACATCACAGGCCGCTAACGTAATGGAAGCTGTGGAAGCGAATAGTTCAACGTTATTAATTGATGAAGACACGAGTGCAACTAACTTTATGATTAGAGATGAACGAATGCAACAACTAGTAGCTAAAGACCGAGAACCAATTACACCGTTCGTACAAAAAGTGAAGCAATTAAGAGATGAACTTGATATATCCACTGTCTTAGTAATGGGTGGATCAGGTGATTATTTCGGAATAGCAGATGAAGTCATTATGATGGATCAGTACGTACCAGTTAATGTGACATCACAAGCTCGTTCTATTGCACAAAATGATTCGCGAATTCAACTTAATGACCCCGAAGCGTTTGGTCACTGGACAAACCGTAAAATAAATACGAATTCAATTTATAAAAAGCTAGGTCATAAAGCAAAAGTACAAGCTAAAGGACAAAAGACAATTATACTAGGTAAACAAGCAATTGATTTAGCCTTAGTCGAACAAATTGTTGATGATTCCCAAACAAGAATGATTGCAAATATGTTAAAATATATGGCGTTCAGTCGTGAGGAACCTAAGACTATATCGCAATGGCTTAGTTTATTTGAACAAATTATGGATGAACAAGGTTTAAGCTTTACACAAGGACAAAAAGACCAACATCCTGGAGACCTTGCGCGACCAAGAAAGTTTGAAATTGCAGCAGCAATCAATCGAATCCGTCAGTTGAAAATAGATTCGTAACGGAAAGTTTTATTAGAAAGGAGGGGTTGTGATGGATTTCAATCAATTAAAACGTGAGTTGTTCGACTACTGTGAGGAGATCAATGTTCAAAAAGTAGGGATCGCTTCAACTGACACGTTTGATACGTTAA
Source organism: Alkalibacillus haloalkaliphilus C5 (assembly GCF_000269905.1). Lineage (GTDB taxonomy): Bacteria > Bacillota > Bacilli > Bacillales > Alkalibacillaceae > Alkalibacillus > Alkalibacillus haloalkaliphilus_A. The sequence continues at coordinate 10,277 of NZ_AKIF01000039.1, read as the reverse complement.
AACAACGGTTAGTAACACAGCAAGCCTTTAACTACCAATCTGGTTTTGAGAAAGGGACTGTTGAAGAGCGCACAACCCCTACTAAATTGTTACCGAAAGCCCAATCGATCATTTCAATTGCTCTTGCTTATCCTTCAAAAATGAAAGATGCACCTAAGAGTAAAAAAGGGGATCGACGTGGTATTTTTGCCCGTGCATCTTGGGGAAAAGACTATCATGACGTGTTACGTGAAAAGTTAAATTTAATAGGTGAATTTCTTGAAGAGAAAGTTGAAGGAGCCCAGTTTAAAACTATGGTTGATACCGGTGAGCTGCATGATCGCGCTGTAGCTGAAAGAGCAGGGATCGGCTTTGTCGGTAAAAATTGCAACTTAATAACAGATGAATATGGTTCATGGGTTTATTTAGGAGAGGTTATTACGAATATTCCTTTCGAACCTGACGAACCAATTGAAGAAGGTTGTGGCGATTGCAACATTTGTGTTGATAAATGTCCAACTGGTGCATTAGTTCAAGGAGGACAATTAAACGCAAGCCGTTGTATTGCCTACCAGACGTTAACGAAAGGGTTCTTACCTGATGAGTTTCGCACGAAAATCGGTAATCGTATTTACGGTTGTGATACGTGCCAAGTTGTTTGCCCTAAAAATAAAGGTGTAGACTTTCATCTACACCCTGAAATGGAACCAGATCCTGAATTGGCTAAACCTAAACTCGAACCTCTATTAACGATTTCTAATCGAGAGTTTAAAGAGCAATTCGGTTACATGTCGGGATCTTGGCGTGGTAAAAAGCCGATTCAACGTAATGCAATTATAGCTTTAGCTCATTATAAAGAGGTCGAATCGGTTGATACGCTTATTCATCTCATGAAAAAAGACCCTCGTCCAGTTATACGTGGTACAGCAGCGTGGGCAATTGGTAAAATTGGTAGAGGAGATGCGAGGCAAGTGCTTGAAACAGCTAAACTTCATGAACAAGATGAAGACGTTTTAATAGAGATTGAAAAAGGGTTAGACTTTTTAAATGTTCATACAACGACTTAAAGCTTGGCGACTACAGCCAAGCTTTTTTAGTTGCTTTCATTTAAATGTATTAATCGGACTAAAACAAAGAATAATAAACATGTATAAAAACAATCCAATTGTAGGAGGAGCTTATGTCAATCGTCGTTTATTTTGCACTCACATGGTTGTTAATAGGATGCTTTATTGCATTGAATAATAAAATGAACTTAATGGAAAGTACGGTTGTCTTTTTAGTGACACTTGTCGTTTCCATAAATGCTTCTTGGATTTTAATTGAAGAAATGGAACTAATCCAAGTAACAGAACAGCCTGAAGAGTATATTGGCTATTTACTTAATCGCAGTGTAATAACTCCTTTGATTGTCATGATTGGTATAATTTTAATGATTAAAAGCGAAAACTTTATATCTAAAGCTATCTCTTATATAGGAGCTTTCGTTTTGTTAACTGGTGTTAACTATTCTTTGACATACTTCGGAGTCTTTGAATTTGTTAATTGGAACATCATTTACGATTTAATCTACTTTGCAGCTCTAATGTTAATTGCTGTACTGACTTATAAGTCTTATCACAACCTTTATGACAAAGAAGCGGTGAAACATACATGATCTTATGGGAACAGTTTGACAGGAATGAAATATTCGTAATCGCAATGTTAATCGTTGTTTATGCAATTTTCTTTTTAGTGCCAAAATTATTCCCTAAACATATTACGGTACTATTTTTAATCATTGGTTTCTCAATACCGGTCATATTTGATTTCACAATTGGTGGCGGTATGTTAAACTTTTACCAAATAAACGATTCAAATGCTTATGAGCTTACAGACATGTTAACATACATTAACTTTGCACCATTTGCATATTTTTACATTTACTTTTATGAAAGACTAGCCATTAAAAAAACAACATTCATACCGTATACGATTATTTGGGTAATAATTGGTTTCATATTAGAAGCAGTATCTAAGTTCATGAATGTTATTCAATATCAAAATGACTATACGTTTTATTATTCTGTTATTATATTTTTAGTCGTATTAACGTTTACGGTATTGTTTTATGAATTAGTGAAAAAGAAAGATCCGACAATTTAAAAGGGGAGTTTTGTATGGGGAAATTAAGTGTAACAACCTATAAATCGCCAATCGGGCCTCTCATCATTGGTAGCCAAGCCGATTATTTATATTTTATCGAACATATTCAATCTAACAATGCTTTGAATTGGAAAAGTAGAAGGAAGTTATCTCATTTTGAGTACGAGATAAGTCAAAGCTGCCCATTTAACCTAACTATAATAGATGAACTGGAGCGGTATTTTAATCAACAACCGTTACAAACAGATTTGCCTATGGAGCTAATTGGTACTGATTTTCAAAAATCGGTGTGGAATGCGCTTATGCAAGTTCCTTACGGTCAAACCGTTACATACCAACAGATTGCTAGAGAAATTGATAACCCAAAAGCAGTGAGAGCAGTTGGCGGGGCGATTAATAAAAACCCCATATCAATTCTTGTCCCTTGCCATCGCGTAATTGGTAGCAATGGAAGTCTTGTAGGGTATGAAGGTGGTCTTGAACGGAAGAAAGCCTTACTAACTCTTGAAACAAATGATGAAAAATGGTTAAAAATAAATTAATATTTTATGGTATAATACATTCCGTCAGTTAACAAATAAAGAGGTGGAAACATTGGGGTTACACATTGTATTATACCGACCAGAAATTCCAGCTAATACAGGTAACATTGCACGTACCGCTTTAGCAACAAATGCGACGCTGCATTTAATTGGACCTTTAGGTTTTTCAACAGATGATAAAATGTTAAGACGTGCTGGTCTAGACTATTGGCACGATGTTAACATTAAATATTACGATTCGTTAGATGAAATGTATGAAGTTTATCCTAAAGGGTCATTTTATTATATTGAGAATTTCGGGACAAAACATTACACAGATTATGATTATAGTGATCAAGAGGAAGATATCTTTTTCGTTTTCGGAAGAGAAACTGATGGGATTCCAGAAGAGTTGCTTAAAGGTAAAGAAGAACAATGTTTAAGAGTGCATATGACAGAACATGTCCGTTCTTTAAATTTATCGAACACAGCAGCAATCATTATTTATGAAGCATTGAGACAACAAGGTTTTCCAAATGTAAAATAAAAAAAGCAGAGGGCTTGTCCCTCTGCTTTTTTGTTGTAAATATTCAACGATAAGTACAACTACGCCTTTGTCTTCACCTTAAAGGTCCCGTTACTCGGCGAGTGTCTTTGAGTGTTTTATTTACGCGGCTCTCCAGGCTGACCTTCGTAACCTGCAGTGAAAATCGAAACTAAAAATACTAAACAAACACCCATTAAAATTGCTGTTACCATGGGGAACCCTCCTTATTATCAAGACTATGCGTAACATTATTATAACCAAAAGTTCTGGAATTGTGAATATAAGTGTTAACAAGTTCAAATAATCTTCTAAATTAAACTACCTCTTTAGTATAACAACATCATTCCTCTGAATAAAATGATATGAAGGTCTAGATCAAATCTTTGCCTTTATCCGGTTTTGGGGGGATCTTATGAAGTGGGAAGGAACTTTGGAAGAGTATGTACAGTCAATAATGGATGGAAATATTAAATACATGGCGAGTCACGAACGGTTATATCATGCTTTTAGATGGGCGAGGAAAAAAGATTTATTTACAAAAATATATGGAATGGACAATATATTAGATGAAATCGAAAAAAATTATTTAATACCTGCGTCTAAAGGTTATGATGCGCGTAAACGGTTACTTGTATTAGTAGGACCACCCGGCAGTGGGAAAACGTCAATCGTACGTTTATTAAAAGAGGCGTTGATGGCTTTTTCAAAAACAGACGAAGGTGCGGTCTATAAAATTAAAAATTGTCCATTAAACGAAAACCCTCTGTTAGCTTTACCTGCTGACATTAAAAATGAAATGAAAGAAAAAGCAAAACTAAAATTAAATGGTTTTTTATCCCCTTTAAACAAACAGCGCTTAATTGAAGACTATAATAGTGATTGGCGTAAAGTTGAAGTTGAACGCTATTATATTAATGAAACTGAGAGGATTGGTATTGGATCATTTGTTCCAAGTGACCCTTATACACAAGAAGTTACAGACTTAATCGGCGATGTTGATTATTCGACAATTACGACATATGGTTCTGTATCTGACCCAAGAGCTTATCGTTATGATGGAGAATTTCAAGTTGCTAACCAAGGTTGTTAGAGTTACATGAAGTGTTTAAGACACGCAGGGAGCTTATGTACCCTTTTTTGACGTTAGCAGAAGACGGTGTTTATAAAATGACACGTCAGTCAATGGTTTTTACTGATCAAGTTTTAGTTGGACACTCAAATGAGGAAGATTTAAAAACGTTTGTAAAACAAAGTGAAAACGATGCACTACTAAGCCGGATGATTTTAATTCGTGTACCATATAACTTGCAATTAGGTGAAGAAGTTAAGCTTTATCAATCGGTTTTAAATGAAGAGGATCGAAGACGGTTAGGGTATCTAGCAATAGAAACTCTCGCAAAAGTGGTTATAATGTCGAGGTTAGAACACCGTAATAAGGGCGAGACTTTAGTTGATCGCATTAACGATCTCGATCAAGCAAACGCTTTTACGCTTAATAAAAGAGATGGTATGTTTGGGATAGAAGTGAGAATAGCTTTTCAAGTGTTAGAACGCAGTATGAGTAGAGCTGGTGTTATTAGTGCTGTTGACTTATTAGAGGAGTTAAGCCATTTACTTGACCTTGACTATCGCTTGGACAATGTAACTTTACATTGGTACAAAGATTTAATTAAAAGAGCAGAAAAAGATTATCATATACAATTACAATCACTTTTAGAAGATTTTATATGCATGCAGGAGACAAAACGTTTAGACCGATTTGTTTATGAATGCCTTTATGATCGTGGAAAGGTAAAAAGTTGGCTTAATATAAATGAAGACATGTTTAGTTCGTTAAAAGTACTGATAGATGAACAGACTGATGACCAATTGAGTATAAATTTATTACCGAAAGAATATCAAAAGGTTTTTAAGCAAAAGCTATTGGAAGAATATGTGGAAGAGCTATATATTAAAGGTGACTTGCTTGAATGGCTACAACAACAATTTAAAGAACACTTAGAAAGTGAGAATGTAAAGCATACAAATAAACTAATTGAAGACCTATATCATGCACTAACTTGATAAAGTTTATATATAGGTAGAATTCGACATTACGATGACGAATCTGCAATTTTTCGCGCATGAACCTTTTCTATAAGCTTGTTTTCATATATACTAATTGAAGGTATATTATGTTTTTCCAAATGTTCTCTATTTACTGTTTGTGGACTTTGTTTTCTGGGTAAACAATATAGTAGAGAATTAAAGGAGAACTGTTATAAACTAATAAGTATAATACAATTTGTACAAATCGATGGGGGTAGTAAAAAGTGGCAATCAAAGGGTCTAACGACAATGTATGGCATGCTTTTCATGGCCCAAACATGGGTTATATTGAAGAGCAGTATGAATTATTTTTAGATGACCCTGATGCAGTTGATGAATCGCTGCGTCAAATGTTTGAAGAACATGGAGCTCCTGATTGGATGCAGTCAGGTGGTGTTGAACCTTCGACTGGTGGGCAAGTGAGTGCTCAAGACATGAAGAAGTTAACATCTGCAATGAAGCTTGTTGACGCTGTCCGTCGTCATGGACATTTAGAAGCGGACATTTTCCCAGTAGGAAAGCAAGATGATCGTTCGACACCGTTAGTTGATCCAAAAACATATGATTTAACTGAATCGGATCTAAAGCAAATGGATGCTAGTGTTTTAGTATCTGATGCTCCAAGTCATGTAAAAAACGCTTGGGATCTGATCCATCATTTAAAAACACGTTATTCTGGAAAAGCTTCTTACGAATTTAATCATATTCCTGATGATGATGAGCGCGAGTGGCTCTACAACAAAGTAGAGACTGGTGCTATTGACGTGTCTCTAAGTGATGAAGAAAAGATAGAAGTACTTAAACGATTAGCCGAAGTAGAAGGCTTTGAACAATTTTTAGGTAAGACGTTCGTTGGACAAAAACGTTTCTCTATTGAAGGTCTAGACATGATGGTGCCAATGCTTGAACATATGGTGAAAAACGGTAATGAAGATTCCGTTGAGCACGTCATGATGGGCATGGCTCACAGAGGACGTCTGAACGTTCTAGCACATATCCTCGGAAAGCCATATGAGTTAATCTTCTCTGAATTCGCTCATTCACCTGATAAAGAGTTGGTCCCTTCTGAAGGTTCATCTGGTATTAACTACGGTTGGACTGGAGATGTAAAATATCACTTCGGTGGAAACCGCGAAATTGGTGATGAAGAGACGACGAAGATTACACTAGCACATAACCCATCTCACTTAGAGTTTGTTAACCCTGTAGTTGAAGGTTATACACGTGCTGTTCAAGACAATCGCGAAGTTTCTGGTTATGCTGAGCCAGATTTTAATAAGGCTTTTTCCATTCAAATTCACGGTGATGCTGCATTTATCGGTGAAGGTGTTGTAGCAGAAACGTTAAACATGTCTCAATTAGATGGTTATGAGACAGGCGGTTCGATCCATATTATTGCGAACAATTTAATCGGTTTTACAACAAATCATAAAGATGGTCGCTCAACGAAGTATGCAAGTGATTTAGCTAAAGGTTTTGAAATGCCGATTATCCACGTTAATGCTGATGATCCAGTAGCATGTTTATCAGCGGTAGAACTAGCTTATCAATACCGTAAGAAGTTCCAAAAAGATGTTATTATTGATTTAGTTGGTTATAGACGTTATGGCCATAACGAAATGGATGAGCCACGTGAACTCAACCGTTACTATATCAGTCAATTGATAATCATAAAACAACTTACGAGCTTTTTGCTGGTTACTTAGTTGAATCAAATGTAATCTTAGAAGACGATGCGAAAAACTTTAAAGACGATGTGATGTCGAAGTTACGTGAGACATACAACAACATGAAGGAAAATGAGGATGTTGAACACACTATTCCTGAATTACCTGAAGAAGTTGTAAATGGCTTAGATCAAATTGAAACAGCGGTTGATACCGATGTCTTGAAAAAATTAAATGAAGATATGTTAAATCGCCCGGACGATTTTAACGGCTTTAAAAAACTAGAGAAAATCTTACAGCGCCGTGAAAAGGCATTTAACGAAGGTGAGAAAATTGACTGGGCTTTAGGTGAAGCGTTAGCTTATGCTTCAATCTTAAAAGACGGCACACCGATCCGTATGACTGGTCAAGATTCTGAACGTGGAACATTTGCTCACCGTCATGCTGTTTTACATGATACTGAAAAGCAGCGTAAGTATAGCCCGTTTCATGGACTAGAAGGTGTTGATACATCATTTAGCATTTATAACAGTCCATTATCCGAAAATGGTGTTTTAGGCTTTGAATATGGGTATAGCGTTGAGTGCGATGATACACTTGTTCTTTGGGAAGCGCAGTTTGGTGACTTCGCAAACGCAGCACAAGTCATCTTTGACCAATTCATTGCATCAGGTCGTGCTAAATGGGGGCAGATTGCAAGCCTTGTTATGTTGCTTCCTCATGGTTATGAAGGTCAAGGCCCAGAGCACTCAAGTGCAAGGCTAGAGCGTTTCTTACAATTATCTGCTGAAAATAACTGGACAGTTGCAAATGTAACTTCTGCAGCTCAATTCTTCCATTTATTAAGACGTCAAGCAGCTATTGTAGGGACAGAAGCAGCTCGACCTTTAGTTGTTATGACGCCGAAGAGCTTGTTACGTAATCAACGTGTAGCTGTTGACCATACAGAGCTATCTGAAGGTAAGTTCAAGCATATTCTTGAACAAAAAGGTACTGGGGAAGATGCTGATGCGGTTAAACGTTTAGTAATCGGTAGCGGTAAAGTGATGGTAGATTTAGAAGAAGCGATGGAAAAGCGTGATAACACTGATGAAATTCACTTTGCACGCTTAGAACAGATCTATCCATTCCCTGAAAAAGAATTAAAAGAATTACTAAAGAATTATAAAAACATTGAAGAAATCGTTTGGATTCAAGAAGAGCCGAAAAATATGGGTAGCTGGGACTTCGTTAAAGAACGAATTCAAGATATTAAGAAAGTTAAACAGAAGCTTCATTATGTTGGTCGTCCTTATCGCTCATCACCAGCTGTTGGTGATCCGAATGTATCAAAAGCAGAGCAAAGTCGTATTATCAATGAAGCATTGAAGCTAGATTAAAGGAGGAGAATGACGTGAAGGAAATTATTGTACCAGAGTTAGCCGAATCCATTACTGAAGGAACGGTTGCTGAATGGTTAGTATCAGAAGGAGATCAAGTAGGGAAAGGTGACCCAATCGTAGAATTAGAGACGGACAAAGTTAACGTTGAAGTTAACTCTGACTACGCTGGTGTCATTACGGAATTATTAGTTGGTGAAGGTGAAGACGTAGAAGTTGGAGATGCAATCGCTAAAGTTGATGAGAGTGGCGAGGGAGTAGCAAGCTCTGACAGCGGATCTGACAAAGAAGAAAAGTCAGAAGAGCCAGCTAAAGATGAGAAAAAAGAAGACAAGAAAGAAGAAAAAGAATCTGATGAAAAACAACCAACAACGAAAGAAGAGACAGCTGACCACGACCCTGATCAACCAGTAGCTTCTCCTGCTACACGTAAACGTGCTCGTGAATTAGGTATTGATTTAAGTGAAATCAAGCCAAAGGATCCAGTTGGTCGCATCTCAAAAGAAGATGTTGAAGCGGCAGCTAAATCTAAAGCAGACGAAGGTAAGAAGAAAGATTCTAAGAAAGAATCTAAAAAAGACCAATCTGCTGAGAAAACAGAATTTGATAAGCCAGTAGAACGTGAAAAAATGTCTCGCCGTCGTCAAACAATCGCTAAGCGTCTTGTAGAAGCACAAGAACAATCAGCAATGTTAACGACATTTAACGAAGTAGACATGACGAACATTATGAATGTACGTAGCGACCGTAAAGATGATTTCGAGAAGAAGCATGGTATTAAGCTTGGTTTCATGTCATTCTTTACAAAAGCTGTAATCGGAGCTCTTAAAGAATTCCCACTTCTAAACGCTGAAATCCAAGGTGATGAAATCGTTAAGAAGCAATTCTATGATATTGGCATGGCTGTATCAACTGAAGAAGGTCTAGTTGTACCAGTAGTGCGTGACGCTGATCGTCTAAGCTTCGCTGGAATCGAAAGCGAAATCATGAACGTCGCGAAAAAAGCACGTGATGGTCAATTATCTATGAAAGACTTACAAGGTGGTTCATTTACAATTACGAATGGCGGAATCTTCGGTTCATTACTATCAACGCCAATCTTGAACACGCCACAAGTTGGTATTTTAGGAATGCACAAAATTGAAAAACGTCCTAAAGTAATGCCAGATGATAGCATTGAAGTTCGTCCAATGATGTATCTTGCACTTTCATACGACCACCGTATTGTTGACGGTCGTGAAGCAGTACAGTTCTTAAACCGTGTTAAAGAAATGGTTGAAGATCCGTATGACTTACTATTAGAGGGTTAATAAACCTCATGAGACAAAGCCTCTTGCATATAATGGTGCAAGAGGTTTTTTCTTTTGGGGTGATCTTTTGAAATATGACAGCCGAGCTTATTTACACGGTCATAAAGATATAGTTTGTGTTAAGCGTAATACAGAGCAGTACAAAACTAGAGGTAGTTCGTTTGATGTTGCCAAACCTTTAAGCGTACAAGACATCATACAGTCTTTTAAGTACGAGGAAATGGATATAGAAGAGATTTCTTTTAAGTCAAAGCATATTCATATGAGAAACACATTGCTAAACGAGTTCAAGAAAGGTAAACCATTCGAGGAAAGTCTCGAGTATAAACGAATTCAACATTGTAATAAACCAAAACAACAAGGATCGTTTTTATTAATTGATCTCTCTAAATCGATGAGGAAACCGAAGTATCTATCTATCATTAACCAAACTATCATAAAGGAAAAAAAACATATACTCTTCCACCGCGAACAAATTATTGACTTTAAAACTGAACAATTATTACTTGATGACTTTCAGGGGGGAACATCTATAGTAAAACCTTTATCAGCGCTCTTACAAGTTGAGCAGTTAATGAATGGTATGTTTAACATAGTACACCTTACAGATGGAGATGTGCCTATAAAAGAGTGGGAAGAAG
>NZ_AKIF01000038.1 GCF_000269905.1 Alkalibacillus haloalkaliphilus C5 | reverse complement strand
ATGCAGCACAAGTGTCCAAAGGTAAACCTGATCCTGAGACGTTTACGAATGCAGCGGATTATTTTGGTGTCGATTATGTTGAGTCCATTGGAATTGAAGATGCACCATCTGGCGTAACAGCAGTTAATAGTGCTCGAATGTTTTCTGTCGGTGTCGGAACAGCTGAGGCGTTACCTCACGCTGAATACCGCGTCGATAATACGACTGAACTTGATTTTGATGCGATTATTCAAGCTTATCAGAGCTTCAGAGTGAGTGCGAAAGCGGAGTAAATCGAGCGTTTGCCGGAATAATTAAAAAATCGCTGATAAAACATAATTTTCCAATCCGAATCAAGCGGTGTCACGGAATTTTTTATAGAGTGGGAGTGTCGATTTTGACTTGGCAGTTATCAAATACAGCTTTAGATGAACAGCAGCTTTTAGTTAACGAGAGTCTTATGTTCCTCGGTAACGGTTACTTAGGGGTAAGAGGAAACTTTGAAGAAGGCTATCGTGATGATTATAAATCAATTCACGGAACGTACATTAATGCATTCCATGAAGAAACAGACATTCAGTACGGGGAGAAGTTATTCGGTTTTCCTGATTTTCAACAAAAATTAGCGAACGTGACCGACGCACAACCAATTGATGTTTTGGTCGATGGTGAACGTTTTTGCTTATTTGAAGGTGAAATCGTCAGTTTCGATCGTACACTTCATATGGATGAAGGTTATTCTGTTCGTCACATTCATTGGCGTTCGCCGAATGGAAAAGAAGCGAAGTTAACGTTTACGCGTGTCGTTTCTTTTGCGACGAAAGAATTGTTCGCGATCAAAGTAGATGTCGAGCCGGTTACTGACATAAAAGAAATTAAGCTTATTTCTAAAGTGAATGGAGATGTGACGAACTACGTTGAAAAAGGTGACCCGCGTCTGGCTTCTGGTCATGCGAAACTTTTATACGCTGATCAGGCAGTTAATGAATCAGGTTTAACCCAAATTAAAGCGCGTACTGAGCGTTCGAATATAGAAGTAGCTTGTGTGACGCGTCATGAGCATGATGGTGTGCATGAAGTAAAATGTGGTGATCATGAAGTGACAGAGACGTTTACGTTCAGTGGTGAAGGTGCGTCTTTAGTTAAGTATAACGTTTATACGGATACACTTCGTCACGGAGAAGATCTTTTACAAAAAGGGATCGAAATTCAAAATGAGTTAGCGAGTTTTGATGCGATTTTAGCAGAACAAAAAAGTTATTTAGACGAATTTTGGCGCGTGTCTGACGTTGCAGTATCAGGTGATGACAGTTTACAAGAAGGGATTCGTTTTAACTTATATCACCTTCTACAGTCTGTCGGAAAAGATTCTGTGAGCAATATTTCAGCAAAAGGTCTTTCAGGCGAAGGGTATGAAGGGCATTATTTTTGGGATACGGAAATTTATATTTTCCCTGTCTTTTTAATGACGAACCCTGAGATCGCAAAAGGTTTACTGTTACATCGTTATTCGACGTTGGATGCAGCAAGAGCGCGTGCGAAAGAGATGGGGCATAAGCAAGGTGCGTTGTTCCCATGGCGTACGATCACAGGTCCTGAAAGCTCAGCATTCTTCCCAGCAGGTACGGCGCAATATCACATTAGTGCTGACATTGCGTACAGCTTCATTCAGTACTATTTAGTGACAAAAGATGAGCAGTTCAAAGAAGATTATTTAGCAGAAGTGCTTATTGAAACAGCGAGACTATGGGCTGACACAGGCTTTATGAAAGACGGGAAGTTTTTAATTAATAATGTAACAGGTCCTGATGAGTATACGTGTATCGTAAACAATAACTATTACACGAACGCGATGGCGAAATATAACATGGAATGGGCTTATAAAATTTATCAAGATGTTCAAGACCGTGAGTTAGTTGAAAAGCTAGGTGTTACGGCTGAAGAAGCAGCTTTTTGGAATGAAGCGGCCGAGAATATGTTCTTACCTTACAATGAAGAACTAGGCATTAACGAGCAAGATGATACATTTTTAAATAAAGAAGTGTGGGACTTAGACAATACGTCTGAAGAAGAGTATCCACTGTTGTTAAATTATCATCCATTAACGTTGTACCGTTATCAAGTGTGTAAGCAGGCAGATACTGTGCTCGCTCACTTTTTAGTAGAAGATTTTGCTGATGAAGAGGCGATCCGTAAGTCGTATGACTATTACGAGCGCGTAACGACGCACGATTCGTCTTTATCATATTGTGTATTTAGTATTATGGCATCAAAACTTGGCCATGACGAAAAGGCTTATCATTATTTCAATGAGACAGCCCGCTTAGATATTGATAATTTACACAAAAACACGAAAGACGGCTTGCACATGGCAAATATGGGTGGCACGTGGTTAGCGATGGTTTACGGTTTTGCCGGACTGCGTGTGAAAGAAGAAGGGCTAAACTTCGCGCCAAGACAAGTAGCTGCTTGGGATGACTTTTCCTTTAGTTTACGCTTCCGTGGCCGTTTAATTAATATTGAGTTAAAAAATGGACAAGTTGTTTACACGTTAGTTGAAGGTGATGACGTCACAATTGGCCATTACGATGAGAAATTGCAGTTAACAGTAGATTCACCTGTTGCCAAATCACTTTAAGAGAGGTGTAGCATCATGCAGCGACCGAATATCGTTTTTATTATATCGCATGACACAGGGCGTTATTTAGGCACATACGGCCGAAATGTTGAGACGCCAGAAATCGATGAGTTAGCAAATGAAGGTATACAGTTTAACAATTATTTTTGCTCACAACCGCAATGTAGTCCTAGCCGTGGCAGTATTATGACTGGGCGTTACGGTCACAATCACGGTATGATGGGCCTTGCACATATGGGACATTCGATATATGAACAGTTGGAGACGATTCCTTCTGAGTTAAATAAAATTGGCTACCGGACGTCGTTAATTGGGCTTTATCACGAGTCTGTAAACGATGAGTTCGACCCGTACAAATTAGGGTATCAACATTATCAACAAGTGCCTGGCAATTGGGCAGCAGAGGTGACGGATCACTTCGTTGACTTTTTAAAAGAAGAAAATAAGCGTAATGACGACTCGCCATTCTATGTCTCACTTGGCTTTGAAGAAACACATCGCCCATTTGACGACTATGAGCCAGTTGATTTAGACGAAGTTGTTTTACCCGATTATTTACCAGATACAGAAGAAGTACGAAAAGACTTTGCGCAATTTTACCGTTCGGGGATGGATATGGATGACGCGGTTGGGCGTATTAAACGTGCCATTAAAGAACAAGGCTTTGACGATAATACGGTTATTATTTTTACAACCGACCACGGCATCGCCTTCCCACGTGCAAAAGGAACGCTTTATGACTCAGGGCTTGAAACAGCCTTTTTAATGAAATTCCCTGAAGGCATGTACGAACAAGGTTACCAGTCAGATGCCTTATTATGTAACGTTGACTTAATGCCGACGATTTTTGATCTAGTCGATTGCAAAGTTCCTGAAGGCGTTGACGGTGTGAGCTTCTTGCCGTTAATTGAGGGGGAAGTCGAACAGACGCGTGATCACTTTTTCGCTGAAATGACGTGGCACGATAAGTATCACCCGATGCGTGGCGTTCGTACTCAGAAGTATAAATACATCCGCAATTTCGAAGACGGGCCAAAAGTTTATATGCCTTATGATCTGCATACGAGCTTAACTGGCGAAGTCGTGCGAGATGAGTATTACGTGCCGAATGTTGATGAAGAACTTTATGATCTAGAGGTTGATCCGGCTGAATTAAATAATATAGCTAGTGATGAGGCTTATCGTGAAGTGTTAGCTGATTTGCGCGCGAAAGTCGATCAATGGATGGAAGCAAGCGATGATCCATTGTTAAAAGGGCGCGTACCAGGATATGAAGCAGAAGAATGGGAATCGGTTGATGACGATTACGAAAGTCGTAAAAAGTAGTGAACAGAAGTGGGGGCGCTCGCGTTCGTCCCTGCTTTTATTTATGATATAAATGAGTAGGTTGGTTGTCGGTTAGTGTCGTTTATCGGCGGTTGCTAACATGATTCCGGCGAAATTTTCAATAATCCGGCGAAAATTAAATTTTTCCTGCGAAATCGATGTATATTCCGGCGAACGCCGAGTTAGAAGTGAGGTATTGGTGTGAGTGGAGAAAAATCTTGCTGTAGTGCAAAGCGTGAACAAGTGAAGGTAGACTTTCCAACGGGTGAATGCCATTATGCAGACATTTCTAGAAGCGCGTGTGACCTTGAAAAAGAGATGGTCTATATTAATGGTGGTCCATTTTTAATGGGCTCTGACGATCACGACGTTAACCCTCATGATGGGGAGGGGCCAGTTCGTGAAGTGGTTGTCGATCCGTTTTATATCGACAAAACAGTGGTAACGAATCGCGAGTTTAAAGCTTTTATCGATGAGACAGGGTATGTGACAGAGGCTGAGCAGTATGGTTGGTCGTTCGTTTTTCATAAGTTTATAAAAGGGGAAAATGTACCTTTTGCTAGACAGCGCGTGCCAAATACACCTTGGTGGGTCGTCGTTGAAAAAGCCTATTGGTACCAACCTGAGGGCCATATTCGAATATCGACCAACGAATGGAGCACCCAGTTGTTCACGTGTCGTGGAATGATGCGAACGCTTATTGCAAGTGGGCTGGCAAAAGGTTGCCGACTGAAGCGGAATGGGAGTACGCGGCACGTGGCGGACTCGTGCAAAAGCGTTACCCTTGGGGGGATGAGCTGATACCAGGCGGTAAACATATGTGTAACATTTGGCAAGGAGAGTTCCCAACACAAAATATTATGGAAGACGGTTTTTTAGCGACAGCACCAGTCAATGCCTATCAAAGTAATGGATTTGGACTTGATCAAATGGCAGGTAACGTATGGGAGTGGAGCGCGGATTCGTTTGCAGCTGAGGAAGATCAGGTAGATGGGGCAGATGCGAAGGCGATGAGAGGCGGATCGTACTTATGCCACGACTCCTACTGCAATCGATACCGAGTTGCAGCACGCACTTCCAACACACCAGACAGCTCATCAGGAAATGTCGGCTTTCGATGTGTGAAAGATGTGTAGAATAGAAATAGTGATATCGCCTAATTATTTGAGAATTAGGCGATTTTTTAAATAATTAAGCGAAAATCTCGATAATTAGGCGAAAATTATAATAATCGGGCGAAACCTTAAATAATTGAGCGAACGCCTAATTAATTAAACGTTCGCCTAATTCCAATCCATTCGTGATGCACGGTCAAAACGAAAAAACTGCCTTGACGGCAGTTTTTCACAATCTATTTAATTCGCTCTTCAGTTTCTGCATCGAAGAAGTGGACTTTGTTCATGTCGATTGCTAGGTTCACGCTGTCGCCTGCGTTTACTTGTGAACGTGCGTCAACGCGTGCAATGTATTCTTGCTCGCCTAGGCGAGAGTATAGGTAAGTTTCAGATCCCATTAGTTCAGCTACTTCGACGCTTGATTCGAATGCTGTGCCTGGTGAGTTTTCGATAAAGACTGGCTCGTCGTGGATGTCTTCAGGACGAACGCCCATCGAAACATCTTTTCCAACATAGCCTTGATCGCGTAAAATTTTCATGCGACCTTCAGGGATTTCTATCGACACATCTCCAACTTTAAATGCACCATCTTCAACTGTTCCGTTAAAGAAGTTCATAGCCGGTGACCCGATAAATCCACCTACGAATACGTTGTTTGGATAATCGAATACTTCTTTCGGAGAACCGACTTGTTGAACAACGCCATCTTTCATGACGACTAGACGTGTTGCCATTGTCATCGCTTCCGTTTGGTCGTGTGTTACGTAGACCGTTGTTGTTTGTAAACGTTGGTGAAGCTTCTGAATTTCTGTACGCATTTGAACACGTAGTTTAGCGTCTAAGTTTGATAATGGTTCGTCCATTAAGAACACTTTTGCATCACGTACGATTGCGCGTCCTAGTGCAACACGCTGGCGCTGACCACCTGAAAGGGCTTTCGGTTTACGATCTAAGTAATCTTCTAGGCCAAGAATTTTTGCAGCTTCTTCTACTTTTTCTTTAATAACATCTTTTTTAAATTTACGTAGCTTTAAGCCGAATGCGATGTTATCAAATACTGACATGTGCGGGTAAAGCGCGTAGTTTTGGAAAACCATCGCGATATCACGGTTTTTCGGTGGGACATCATTGACGCGTCGATCGTCAATCATCAGGTCACCTGATGTAATATCTTCTAATCCAGCGATCATACGTAATGTCGTTGATTTACCGCAACCAGACGGACCGACAAATACAACGAATTCTTTATCTCCAATATCTAAATTAAAATCTTTAACAGCGTGTACATCTTTTTCATAATACTTATTAATATTGTTAAGTTTTAACTCTGCCATTTCAACCATCCTTTCTACTAATCTTATTTTATAAAAAAGCGCTTTCAAAAACTATAGCAAAAGTGCACACGATTAATAGATTAACTGTGTGCAATCTGCTATTGCTTTTTTGAAAGCCTTTACACATAATGAAAAGTAAATTCGAATATATGGGGTTGAGTTTATGGCAATCGTCTTAGGAATCGATGGTGGTGGAACAGGTACACAAGCGGTCGTTGCAGATGAGCATGGAATAGTTTATGCCGAAGTGACAGTAGGGCCGACTAATCCGAATGCGGTTAGTCGAGAACAATTAAAAGCGACCGCATCACATATGTTTGATCAGTTAAAAGAGCAAAACGGTGAAGCTTTCGATCAAGTAGAGCTCGTTTTTGCGGGCATGTCGGGCTCAGGTGATTCTGAAAAAAGTAAATTAGTAGAGTCCGTGTTTGCTGAGTGCTTGCCGAATAGACGTGTCATAGTTGCCAATGATGCGATCAATGCGCTGTATGCAGGGACTTATGGGGAGCCAGGCATTGTGCAAATCGCTGGGACAGGTTCGATTACTTATGGCATTAACGAAGAAGGTAAAGCTTCGCGAATTGGTGGCTGGGGCTATCTTTTCGGTGATGAAGGAAGTGGCTATGCGATCGGTGAAGCGGCTTTGAGGAAAGTATTCCATACACATGACAGAAAAACGGATGCTTATAAACTAGCTGACAAAGTGTCGGCTTACTTTCAAGTTGATGTCGTGCCCGATTTAGTTCCAGCAGTTTATGAATCTAGTAGTCCACGGGAAAAAATCGCATCACTTAGCCGTGTCGTTTTTGAAGCTTATGATGAAAAGGATCCCCATGCGAACCAAATTGTTGAGCAAGCGGCCAATGACTTAGCACGTTCGATTAATACGATGTTAAATGAACATTTTCAACAACATCAAACGGTGATTCTAGCTGGTGGTTTATTTAAAAGGGAAGATGTTTTGCCAGAGTTGTTGAAAAGTCGTATTCCTTCAAGCAGTCATCTAAAATTGTTGAAACGTGAACCTGTTATGGGCGCGGTTGATGCAGCGATAAAACAATTAGGGAGCGCATAACTTTCCTTTGAGTTTTGGATTTGATCAGTGTGTTAATAGAATCTATTTTTTTCTCTCAATATAATTAAATAAAAAGAAGGTGGTAAAATTGCTTAGAAAAGAGATAATTCCTCGTATTTACTCGTGGTTTAGTCGTTTCGTTATATACATGTTATTGAAACGTAGGTTTCTTCTTAAATCACATAAGGACTCTCGCAATCTAAAAATTAGCGAATTCATAAAAGAAATTGATGATTATTTTAATGAAAAAAAAGAAGCAAATAATTCAAATAACAAAGCATTCGAAAATCTTAAAATAAAATCAAAATCTTTTAGGTCATTAGTATCTTCCTTAAATGCATCTGATTTAAAAGAATCAGATAAAGATAATGAGTTTTACCTTCTAGTAGCGCACAAATGGGTTGAGGGTTACGAAAAGAAATTTCATAAAACCTCATACTTGATGTTGCATTTATTTATTTTATTCGCAGTAATTGTAGTTTTTTTCGATCAGCATATGACTACATCCCTAGTAAATCTAATTTATTTAGGTTTGATCTTTATTTTTCCTATCATTGGCTTTGGCTCAGCTATTTTAGGAAAAGGTTGGACAATGCTATGTTTATGTATAACTCATTTTTTTCTGTTTTTTATAGGCGCTGCTATGTACCTATAATCTATCTGTAATCGTACTTGTTGCTGAAGCTTTATAAATGCTACCTAATGTATGCTACAAATTCAGCTAAAAGTTATATTCTTCAGATCTATTATAACCAAGGCGATCAAAAAAATGGTCGTCTTTTTTATTGATTCAACTATTGGAATATTATGTTAACATTGTTATAGAAGCTACTAAACTAATGAAATAGGTTAGTGTGAAGTAGATTAGGGGTTTGTAGTGAAAATTAACAAGAGCATCACAGGAGAGATATTAAATGATTAAAGATATATATGAATTTATAAGTGAAGCACAGTTAAAAAAGTATGCAGAACTTGCTGTACGAGCTGGTGTCAATCTACAAAAAGATCAATTATTGATTATTCATAGTGATATACAAAATGCAACATTTGCACGTCTGATCCAAACGGTAGCCTACAAGGCAGGAGCTTCAAATGTTTATATAGATTGGACAGATGAACAGTCTACCAAAGAATTTTACTTAAATGCAGCAGATAGTGCCATCGACTACTATCCTGATTGGCAAGCTGCTCGTTTTAAGGAGTGGGATGATGCAGGTGCTGCTTACATCCATATCATTTCTGAAAACTTAGGTGTCTTTGAGGAGGTTTCTACAGAAAGAATTAATCGTTTTCAAAAAGCTTCCCGCACAAAATTGAGGGATTATCATGCGAAAATTAGGTCCCACGAGGTCCGCTGGTGTCTTCTAGCTGTTCCATACGTTGAATGGGCAACTAAAGTTTTTCCAAACGTAAATGAAGAAGAAGCTTTACAATCATTATGGAAATTAATTTTAAAAGGAGCTCGAGCAGATGGAGAAAATCCTATAAAAGATTGGGAGAGTCACAATAGAGCCTTCGAGTCTCGCAAGAAAAGCCTAAACGAGAGCCAATATGAAGCCCTGCATTTTACTAATAGCCGTGGAACTGATTTATTAGTTGGTCTACCTAAAAATCACCTCTATATTGGTGGGGGTGTCACAGATCAAAATGGAGTACCTTTTTTTCCTAACATTCCTACCGAAGAAATATTTACTGCTCCCCATAAAAATAAAGTAAATGGCAAATTGGTCGGTACAAAACCTCTTATTTATGGGGGAAGTGTCATCGATGAATTTTATCTAATTTTTAAAGATGGACGGATTACCGACTATTATGCCGCAAAGGGACAGGAAGTGTTACAAAATCTCATCGAAACAGACGAAGGTTCACATTATCTAGGTGAAATTGCCTTGGTCTCTAATAAATCTCCTCTTGCTCAGACAGATACTCTTTTTTACAATACCTTGTTTGATGAGAATACGTCCTGTCATATTGGAATCGGAAATGCATCTCCCTCCAATATT
Organism: Alkalibacillus haloalkaliphilus C5; assembly: GCF_000269905.1. Classification (GTDB taxonomy): domain Bacteria; phylum Bacillota; class Bacilli; order Bacillales; family Alkalibacillaceae; genus Alkalibacillus; species Alkalibacillus haloalkaliphilus_A. The sequence continues at coordinate 10,453 of NZ_AKIF01000038.1, read as the reverse complement.
CAAAATGGCATTGACCAATCCGAGGAAGAGTTGACAGCAGCCGGTCTGAATACTTCACTTTTGTTAGTCAATGTGACCTTTGGCACCGAAGATATGAAAGTAGTGGGCATTAAAGAAGGTGGAACTGAAGTCCTCCTAATGAAGGAAGGGGATTTCCAATTCTAAATCGTCTACAACTAAAAAACAGAGAAAACTGATTTCTGGTGGATTATACTTAGTGCTAACTCTAATAATAGTAAAACAAACTGGGCAGAATTCCTGCATCAAATGAAATTTGAAGTTAAAAAGGAATATAGTTAACTATCTTTTTGTACAATTTACTGGCTACGAGAAGGATGAAGAAATAAACTTAAATAGTTAATCGGTTCGGGGGAGGAAATGAGTGAAAAGATTTTTCTTTATTGTAATTATATTTTTGGTTGTTATTAATGTTATTGGTTGTTCAAATGAGACGAATCAAAAGACCGAGGAAAGTTGGGAAGAAAGTCCGACACTTGATATTGAAGTCATAAATACGGATGATGGGCAAACGGGTGATTTCATTTTCCGTATTGGAGATAATGGGGAACTTGGATTTGGAGAGTATGGTCCTTTTATAGCAGGTGAAACCCAAAAATATATGTGGCATTTTTGGGGGGAACAAGAAATACTAACACAACCATTTAAGGTGCTTGGAATCAATAAAGAAACAGGTGAAGAAATGACTGTTCTTGAGTTACCTGCCGCTGCCGCTGCTTCTACTTCTCTTTCACCTAACAACGGGGCGGACCATCACATTCCTTCCACGATGATGCTACCAAGTGCAGGGGTATGGAAATTAAAAGTATATTTTGGCGAGGAATTGTTTGGAAATGTTGTTGTGGATGTAGAAGAGAAATAAAACCATTCTAATTGTAACAGGGGCAAGAGTATAAAGAGGCGATTAAGAAAATTAGTCGTCTTTTTTATTGGTACAATTATTGGAATATTATGTTAACATTGGTGTGGAAGACATTGAACTAACGAAACAGTGTACTTCTAAAGCCTTTTTGATTTAGAAATTAATGGGGGAGTGTACATGCATGGAAAAATAGTATGGAACAACGAAGAACTTTTTGGATGCGAGTACCTTAGAATAAGGAGTACAAACGAAAAATTCATTGTTCACAGTACAGTAATTTATGTAGATAACAGCAATGCTCATAATTTAAATTATAATGTTGAGTTAGATGAGCATTGGCTTACTAAGAAGTTTAGTATTGTTGTCAGAATGAAGAGGTTAAGATACATGAATAAGAGTTTCTTATTTACAAATGGGGCGATTGTTCAATAAGGTCAGTCTCTTCTTTGTGGAAGCGAGTGGTTATTAGAATAATTTAATGAATTCTTTAACTACCGAAGCAGGATAGTTGAAGAAGTTTAATCAAATGACAAGAAACGGAGTGACTTTTTGAATAAGTATAAGAATGATATTTTAGATCACCATTTAAATGCAATAGAATTTGCAGAATCATTGTATTCTTTAAGTGAAAAACAATGGAGAACACAAATAAAAGAAGATAAATGGACAATTGCAGAGATAATGGGTCACTTCAAGCCTTGGGATGAGTTTGTTATTAAAAAAACCGTTTACCTTATTTATTCTCGGATGTTGAGCTCCCAAAAGGACCAGATGCCGCCGAAAAAAACTCAGAATCATCTTCAATCAGTAGAAAAGAGAGTAAACAAGATACTTTAAATCAATTTATCTTAATAAGGAAAGAGCTGTATGATGAGATTTTAAAAATACCAGATGAATTATGGGTAAGACAGTTCTACATTGGAGCATCTAAACTATCATTATATGATTATTTATATGGGTTAGCTAAACACGATTGTCATCATTATAAGCAAATTAAAAATATCCATCCTTTCTTAAAGTAACGTGAGCAGGTTAATAAAAAAGAGTAATGTGGGATTAAAAGTGAGAGGCTTATCTTTTGAAATTCCAAATACTTATGGAAAGTATTTATTTGAGATATTAGAAGGTACTAATATAAAAGGATTGACTTGGAAAATTGGTAATGGAGAATCTTATTTTATTGAGAATAATACATTAGGTAGTGCCCTATTTCAAACTACCTGTATATTAGATGGAGAAGGACTTCATAAGGAATTTTCTAAAAAGGATTACTATCTTATATTTGTTGATTTAAAGGGGTTTCCGAAAGAGTCAGATGTGAAAGAAATTGCAACTTATCAAGAATTTGTTGAAAGTGAATGTCAATTTGTAATGCATAGAAAATAATACATATGATATTGAAGTAATGGGGGCATTTGTTTAACAAGGAAATTCACTCTTTGAGTCAATGATACAAGTGTTTCCTAAAGATTTTTAAATTTAGTTAGGAGATTTTTTATGATCCAATATGATCAAAACAATATAACAGTATTCCAAAGTTCACTTTATATAACTACTTCAGCTTTAATACACACTGATGAAGCAATTATCATGACAGATCCAAATTGGTTACCTCATGAAGTACAAAGTATTAGGAATTACATTGATAAACATTTAGGAAATAAAGAGCTTTTTATAATATACACCCATAGCGATTTTGACCATATCATTGGCTCTGGTGCTTTTCCAGAATCAAAGGTTATTGCAACTGAAGAGTTGAAGAATAATTACCATAAAGATGAAGCTATTAAGAAAATTCATAAGTTTGACCAGGATTACTATTTAGAAAGAAATTATGACCCCATATATCCAACAGTCGATCACTCAGTTTCACTTGATGGTGAGAGCATTAGATTAGGTGAGGTAACGTTAACCTTTTATAAAGCACCAGGGCATACAAATGATGGCTTATTTACTGTTATTGAACCTTTAGGTATATTCCTTTCGGGCGATTATCTTTCTGATGTCGAATTCCCATTTATATTCAGTAGTTACAGTGACTATCTTGAGACTATGAAAAAAGCTAATTATATACTACATCACCACAATATTAATTATCATATACCTGGACATGGTTTTATAACTGAAGAGAAACAGGAAATGTTAAGTAGATTGAATTTTTCACAATATTATTTAGAACATCTAATGACCAATAGTGAAGATTTAGAATTACATTGCCGCAAGAAGTTTAAATTCTTTGATGGTATGCGGGATATTCACCTTGATAATAAAAAAATTGCAAATCAAGAGTTTGCTTAAAGTTATGATAGTCCTATTAAACTATCGGGGGCAAGAGTTTAATAACGATTTTGATTTGTGTAGATCAACTTAAAAGCAAAATAGTGTAAAAAGTCTATATTGTTAAGCGCACTTTAAAAATGCATTTGAGTGAGATATAGAATAACATTCACTGTGTTAATATGTAAAAAATGTAAAGGGGAATACCGTCCTATGAAAATAGTTAATCAAATAAAGTTAGAGCATTTTTCGGATAAATATTTAGATGAATTACAATCTTTTGAACTTCCTGAAGAGCAAGCGCAATTCACTGCTTTACCGAGCAAATATTCCGAGGTCACAGAAGGTCAATTTAGAATTGTTATAGTAAGCGAAAATGAGCCTGTAGGATTCTTTTTATTACATTCAACGGAACGTGTAAAGGAGTATACAGATAACCCCAATGCAATGTTGTTAACTTCATTATCTATTAATCAAGCAAAGCAAGGAAAAGGATATGCTAAACAGGCTATGTTGTTATTAAATGATTTTGTTAAATCTGAATTTCCTAACTGTAACGAAATTGTATTGGCTGTGAATCATAAGAACATTCCTGCTCAGAAACTGTACTCTAAAATAGGTTATAGGGATACAGGCAGGCGGAAAATGGGTCCTATTGGTGAGCAGTTTATAATGAGTTTAATGTTATACATAAATGGTAAGTAGCAATCTAATAGAGGTGAGAGAACATGGAGCAATTGCTAACAGAAATAAAATCACTTAGTGAAAGGGAACCCAAAACGTTAGAACAAATGGCACTAAAGTTAACTGAAGAAGTCGGTGAAACTTCTCAGGCTGTATTATCATACCTTAAAGCAAGTGGGAGTGACTATAAGCAGTTAGGGATCGATGATGTAAAAGAGGAATGTATCGATGTTGTGTTGGTCGCATTAGCTATGTATTATAAGTTATCTGAGGATGAAGAAGAGTTCCGAAAGTTAGTTAGTGAAAAGTTGAATAAGTGGGAAAGTAAAATAAGTTACAAAATATAATTTAATAACGTTGTAAAGTTTGTTCTTCTCAATTACTCTAGTATTTTTAAATATAACTAAACCTTCTTGAACAAACGGGGACTAGAACGAAAATTTTAAAGGGGAAATGTCGATGAGATACCTGATATTGTTAACTCCATCTAAAAATTGGAGAGATGGTGTAGTATTACATAATCAACCGTTTATGCCTGAACATGCTGTGTATGTTCAAACCGAATATAATAAAGGAAATATAGTCTTAGCTGGGCCATTTGGAGGTTCAACTGGAGGAGCAATAGTTATTGATGCTGCCAAGGAAGAGGATGTTGTTAAATTCATTGAAAATGATCCTACTGTTAAAAATGGTATCTTCAGTTTTGAAATAAAACAATGGGATTATAAAATGAGCAAAATTGAAAATGAAAACCCAGGTTTTGACCAAGGATATATTGATTACAAACATAAGATTCAAAAAGAATTAGGGATTATTTAGGGTGTTTCCAATTCAAATAACGGGACAAGAGTTTAGCTATAGTTTACAACATTACAAAAAACGCTTGGATCACTAAATCCAAGCGTTATAAAATTTATCAAGCTTTTCTAGTAACAAGCTTCTAATAATAAGTCAGCCAAATGAACAGCGCGAATTTGTTCAGATTGATTTTGCCGCTCGATGCCAAGTTTCATTTGTAGAAGGCAGCCAGGGTTCGTCGTCACAATCGTCGTCGCCTGGGTCGTTTCAACTTTTTTCATTTTATGATCTAAAATTTGCATCGACATGTCAGGTTGGGTTAAGTTGTAAATTCCTGCTGATCCGCAACATTGATCGGCTTGGGGCATTTCTTTGTACTCAACGTTTTCGATAGCTTGAATGAGCTTACGCGGTGCTTCACTTACGCCCATGACATTCCGCAAATGACACGAATCTTGATACGTGACGACTTGTCGGTCTACTTTAAGCTTCGCATCTTCCACGAAATTCAAATCGACTAATATAGATGAAAAGTCTACGATATTATTAGAAAATTGCTGAGCACGTTTTGACCATTCGTCATCATCTTTTAGTAAGCGGCCGTAGTCGTGTAAAAAGGCGCCGCAACCACCAGCGTTAGTTATAATGTAGTCAGCTTCAACTTGTTCAAAGGCTTGAATATTTTGTTTAGCGAGATTGATCGAGCCATTCTTTTCACCACTATGACCGTGTAGCGCCCCACAACAGCCCTGAGTGTCTGGAACAACAACGTCGCACCCAGCCTTATTTAATAGTTTAATCGTCGACTGATTCGTTTCGTAAAACATCGTATCCATTAGACAACCGCGGAACATAGCGACCGTTGCTTTTGATTCTGTTTCACTTGGGAAGTGAGCGGCGTCTTGTCGGTCTTTTCGTTTCGTGATTTTCGGTAAAACTTGCTCCATTTGTCGCATATGTTCAGGGAAGAAGTTCATCACTTTAAGTTTACGAGTCGTTTTTTGTAAGCCTGATCGTTGATAAAAGCCTAGTAAACTCGTGGCTTTCTCCATTTTACTTTGATCTTGAAAAAGTGTATTCAACGTTGTTTGACGCAATGCTTTTTCTTTCAGTGGCACTTTTTTATGTTCATGAAAAATCGCCCGTGCTTCTTCTAACATATGGCCATAGTTAACGCCTGCTGGACAAGCTGGTTCACAAGCGCGGCAGCCTAAACAGACGTTAAGAGAGTCTTCAACTTCTTCAACCTCCTCAATTTCACCGTTACGAACAGCCATCATAAGTGAAATTCGCCCGCGTGGCGAGTGGACTTCATCTTGTGTTTCGACATAAGTTGGGCATGCAGGTAGGCAAAAGCCACACCGCATACAGTTCAGTAACTCACCTTCGCTAATGCGTTCTTGAAAGGCTTGTGTAATCGACTGTGACGTCACTTGACCACCACCCTTTTGCGTGTTGATTTAGCAAACATTTTGACCGGGTTCAAAATATTGTGTGGATCAAAAGCTTGCTTCAGTTGTTTCATCACTTGTAGTCCTTGTTCGCCGACTTTCCATTCTAAATAAGGGGATTTCATTTCCCCAACACCGTGTTCGCCTGTAATTGTTCCACCTAGTTCAATCGCTTTTTCAAAAATGTCTTCAAAAGCTTGCTCGACTCGTTCCCATTCGTCTTTGTCGCGTAAGTCGGTTGTGCATGTCGGATGAAGGTTGCCGTCACCTGCATGACCGAAAGTCGCAATCGTGACGTTATGTTTTTTTGCAATGTCGTAAATGGCATTAACCATAGTCGCGATTTCAGAACGCGGGACAGTTGCATCTTCTAAAATGGTTGTTGGACTAAGTCTTGCTAGTGCTGATAGTGCGGTTCGGCGAGCTTCTCTTAAATTGTGCGCTTCTGTTTCTGTCTCGGCGATTGAAGTGTTAATTGCGCCATGTGTCACGGCAAGTTGTTCGACCGTTTGAATGTCACGTTCAGCTAATTGTGCTGGCCCATCTTGTTCAATGAGTAAAACCGCTTGGGCATTGGTTGGCAGTCCTACTTGTGAGAAGTCTTCCACAGCTTTAATCGTCGGTTGATCGATAAATTCAAGTGTTGCGGGTGTCATTTTGTTTGCGATAATGCTAGAGACTGTTTCGGCTGCTTTTTCAATAGAATCATAGGTTGCTAGTAATGTTTGTTTTGACTCAGGTTCTGGAATTAATTTTAACGTTGCTTCCGTTATAATTCCTAAAGTGCCTTCCGATCCTACTAGTAGACTCGTTAAGTCATAACCTGCGACATCTTTAGCGAGTTTCCCACCTGTGCGAATGACTTCGCCGTTTGCTAGTACGACCTCTAGACCGAGTACGTAGTCTTTCGTAACACCGTATTTTAACCCACGTAAACCACCAGAGTTTTCGTTAATATTGCCACCGATCGTTGATATTTTCATCGAGCTTGGGTCAGGTGGGTAAAATAACCCTTTTTCCTCTACAGTGTGGCAAATGGTTTCTGTAATGACGCCGGGCTGAACGGTGATCGTTAAATTATCTTCATCCAGTTCTATAATTTGGTTCATTTTGGTAAATAAGATGACAACACCGCCTTGAGTAGGGGTAGTGCCAGCTGCTAGATTTGTTCCAGACCCTCGGGGTACAATAGGGATATGATGCTTGGCACAAATTTTAACGATTTGTTGTATTTCTGATGTGCTTTTCGGTGAGATGACAGCGTCTGGTAGCGCTTGAAAGTTAGGTGTTGCATCAAATGAATAAGCGATGAGTGACGATTTTTTCGTTTGAATATGTTGTTCACCGACGACTTCAGTTAGTTCATCGAGCCATGCCTTAGACATGTGAAGCACTCCTTTAAGTAAAGTTTTCTTGTCTCTATTATAATATGAATTCGAATATGTTAAAATAATATTACGAATTTTATTAATGTTTATTAAAATAAAAGTTTAACATATAAAGGAGAGCTCTGTATGTTCTCAATTAATCACGTTAATTTATATTTAGAAGATGAGGTCATTGTTGACGGTGCGATGACAGTAGAAGATGGGCGCATTGCCGAGACCCATCACGAGCCATTGGAAGATGAAATGGCAGTCGACGGAAAAGGCTTGAACCTTGTTCCGGGTTTTATTGATACCCATATCCATGGTGCTTCTGGGTTTGATGTAATGGATGGTACTGAAGAAGCTTTAGAGCATATTGCTGAAGCTTTGCCAAAAGAAGGGACAACGGCTTTTTTAGCAACGACTTTAACGAGTCCGCTAGATGAGTTAGACCAAGTCATAACTACGATCGCTCAATATTCCTCGAAACAAGGGCAAGCGGAAGTTCTCGGCGCTCATGTAGAAGGCCCTTTTATTGAAAAGTCAAAAGCAGGCGCTCAACCGCCAGAGTGTATTATTGAGCCAGATCTAGACGTTGCGAAGCGCTGGGTTGATACAGGTGCTGTAAAAGCGATGACGTTAGCGCCAGAATTAGAAGGTGCTAGTCAGTTAATTCGTTTTTTAGATGAACGAGGCGTGATCGCATCCGCAGGGCATACAGACGCGAGTTTTCAAGACATTGAACAAGCTTGTCGTGAAGGCTTAATGCAGTTAACACATTTGTGCAATGCGATGAATGGCGTCCATCACCGTGAGGTTGGTGCCGTTGGAGCGGCGGTGTTAATGGATGAGTTGAAAAGTGAATTAATCGTCGATGGCATTCACGTTTCAGATGATATGGTCAAAATTTTGTATAAGACGTTAGGTCCGGACAAAATATTGATGATTACAGATGCGATGCGTGCGAAAGGCTTGAGTGATGGCACATACACGCTAGGTAGTCATACTGTAACAGTTGAGGGTCAGAGCGCAACTTTAACTGACAGAACACTTGCAGGTAGTGTCTTAACGATGGATGAAGCGGTCAAACGAATGATGAGTCTTTGTGAAGTTAGCTTTCATGATGTGATTAAAATGACGGCTGAAAATCCAGCTAAACAATATGGAGTGTGGGATTTGAAAGGCAGCATTGCAGTCGGGAAAGATGCTGACTTTTTATTAGTTGATGATCAATTTAATATTCATTCAACGTATTGCAAAGGAGTCATCAGTTATGAAGCACATAAAAGCGAATCGTTATGAAAATTTTAGTCAAACAGCGGCAGAGTTAATGATGAATCAAGTTGAGAAAAAGCCTAATTCAACTTTAGGTTTAGCAACCGGCAGTACGCCAAAAGGAATGTATAAGGAGTTAATCAAACATTCAGCTGATTTATCGCAAGCGGTGACGTTTAACTTAGATGAATATGTCGGCATTTCTTCCGATCACCCGCAAAGTTACCGAAGTTTTATGGAGGAGAATTTATTTCAACATATTCGTGTTGGCCAAACTTATATACCTGATGGAGAGGCGGCTGATTTAGCGGCCGAGTGTGAGCGATACGAACAGCTCATACAACAGCACGGCGGCATCGATTTACAAGTACTCGGCTTAGGGCATAATGGTCATATCGGCTTTAATGAACCAGGCACGCCATTTTCGTCGCGTACCCATGTTGTTGATTTAGCCGAGACGACTCGAAAAGCAAACGCTCGTTTTTTTAACAGTTTAGACGAAGTTCCGAAAAAAGCGATTACGATGGGGATTGAAACGATCATGGAGGCGAAACATATTATTTTGCTCGTCTACGGCGAAGATAAACAAGAAGCAGTCAATCGGTTGTTACAAGGTGAAGTCGATGAACAATTCCCAGCGAGCATTTTACATGACCATCCGAATGTGACGCTGTTATCAGGCGGTGTGAAGGTGTTGAATTGAAAGCAGTTCGGTGGTGAGCGCTGATAAATTGGTCTGAACGCTGATAAAATTTTACGAACGCTGATAAAGCTTGGTTAATCGCTGATAAATTAGCTCGAGCGCTGATAAAATCGGGTGAACGCTGATAAAATTTACCGCCAAATAAAATCTGTGAGCGCCAAAAAATCAGTGTAAGCGCCAAAAAAGTACCTGCGAGCGCCAAATTAATTTTGTGAGTGCCAAAAAAGTACCTGCGAGCGCCAAATTATTTTCACAAGCGCCAAAAAAACCGGCGTGAACGCCAAAAAATAAAGGGAGATGAGGTCTTTGTCTGATTTAAAAGGTGGATTAATTATATTAAAAGAGATGGTTGCGCACTTGCCTAATTCTGAACGTAAGATTGCAGAATATGTCATTGAAAATCCTGAGGAATCGATTCAGATGACGGCCATGACGCTTGGCAAAGCGAGCCAAACGAGTAGTGCAGCGGTCATACGTATGTGTAAGTCGTTAGGTTTTAAAAGTTTCCAAGAGTTTAAGTTGCGTGTGGCAGGCGACTTGCAAGTAGAGTCATCTACAGACTACCGCGATATAGAGCCGCATGAAAGTTTCGATAACATTATCGAAAAAGCAACAGCTAATACGATGCAAACGTTAAAAGAAACAGTCGATATTTTGGACTCGAAGCGTTTGAAACAAGCGATCGAGTGCTTAATTGAAGCTGAATCGATTATTTTTGTAGGGTTTGGTGCTTCATATATTGCTGCCAAAGATGCAGAACAGAAGTTTGTAAGAATTAATAAGCATGTTCAAGCTTTTTCGGATTTACATATGGCCGCTACAACGGTTGCCAATAAAGGTGAAAAAGATGTTGTTGTAGGCATTTCTTTTTCCGGTGAGACGAATGAAGTGGCGAAAGTGTTAGGGTTAGCGAAGAAAAATGGAACGAAGACAATTAGCATTACGAAGTATGGACGATCAAAAGTTGCTGATCTATCAGACATTACGTTACATACTTCAGCAGCGCGAGAGGCGACAT
>NZ_AKIF01000037.1 GCF_000269905.1 Alkalibacillus haloalkaliphilus C5 | reverse complement strand
AAATATCGTTTGACATTTCGTTTATAATAGTTAATAGTTATTATAGCATAACTTTTAAAACTGAAAAGGGGGAGCGGCATGAACTCAATTATTACTGTTAAAGACTTAAAGAAATCATATAAAAAAGTTAATGCTGTAAAAGGTATTAACTTTGATGTTAAAGAAGGAGAAATCTTTGGATTTCTAGGACCAAATGGTGCTGGTAAAAGTACAACGATAAACATGATTTGTACGATGTTACCACCGTCTTCAGGTCAAATTGTTATTAACGGCTTCGATGTTAATAAAGAGAAAGATGATGTTCGATCAAGTATAGGAATTATTTTTCAGGAAAATACCTTGGATGAAAAATTAACTGCCAATGAGAACCTTATGCTTCATTGTCGCTTTTATAATGTTCCCAAAGACAAACGTCACACCAGAATTCATGAGGTGCTTGAAATTGTTGATCTTGTCGATGAACAAGATCAACGTGTTGAAGAATATTCTGGCGGTATGAAAAGACGATTAGAAATTGCCCGAGGTTTATTACATTATCCAAAAGTATTATTTTTAGATGAACCAACAGTAGGGTTAGACCCGAACACTCGCGCACACCTTTGGAAATATATTTTAAAACTAAAAGAACAAGAAGGGATTACGATGTTTTTAACGACTCATTATTTAGACGAAGCTGAAATTAGTGATCGTGTTGCCATTATGGACCAAGGTGAAATTATAGCCATTGACTCACCAACAGCACTAAAAGATCAGCTAGGCGGCGACCTTATAGAGCTGTCAACTGAAGATAACAATCAAGCATTAAAAGAAATTGAAGAAAAAGTCGATAATGCTGATATTACTGTAAATGGAGACACCATTCATCTGAAAGTCGCAAGTAGTGACGCCTTTATTTCGTCATTTATTAAAACTTTAGAGATTCCAATTACGCAACTTAATATTCGTAAACCTACGTTAAATGACGTTTTTTTAGCGTTTACTGGACGAGAAATACAATCTTCAGGGGAATAGGGAGTGTTATACAATGGAAGGTATTATTGCCATATGGCAACGTGATTTGACTAAATTTTTAAGAGATCGAGCCAGATTATTCGGCTCATTTACGATGCCGATTTTATTCTTATTAATCTTTGGTGGTGGATTGAGCGGCACGATGGAATCGATGATGGTTGAAAATATTGGAGTTGATTCAAGCGAGTTTAACTACATTGAGTTTGTCTTCCCAGGCATCGTCGCTATGACTTTACTCATGACTGCTGTATTCTCAGCTATGTCTGTCATTGAGGATAAAAATTATGGCTATATGAAGGAGATATTAGTATCACCGATTTCAAGAGTAAGCATCGCTGTTGGGAAAATGGCAGGAGCTGCAACGGTCTCAACAATTCAAGGTATCCTACTATTCGCTTTAATCCCAATACTTGGTCTATCTTATGATCTATGGTCACTTATTCAAGTGATTCCGTTTATGTTTTTATTAGGCGCTGCTTTATCAGGTGTTGGCTTACTATTTGCCAGCGTTATAAACTCAACACAAGGATTTCAATTAATTGTTAACATTATCGTTTTACCGATGATTTTCTTATCAGGGCATTATTTCCGATCAATAACATGCCAGCATGGTTAGATGTTGTCGTGAAATTAAACCCTGTAACTTACGGTGTTGATGTTATGAAGAAGATTATGGTAGATGTTGAAAACTTATCAGAAACTGTAATGGAGACAATGGGTTTAAACTTAACCGTATTTGGTAGACAAGTGACAATTTTTGAAGAGATTCTCTTTATTGCTGCATTCACCATCATCATGATTATTTTAGCGACATTCAGTTTCAAACGAGCGAACGCTTAAATTTTACGATAGAAAGTCAAAAACGCTTGGACACACGTCCCAAGCGTTTTACTTTGCAAAACTCACTATTTGCTCATACACTTCTTTTGGCCGTTCATCTGTAATTAGATGTCCTGCTTTTTCATAAACTACTAATTCAGAATTCGGCAAGTCTTCATTTAACTTTTCCCCTATCTTCAATGGGACAATTTCGTCTTCTTTACCCCAAATCAGCAATGTCGGTGTATTAATTTGCTTTAACTCTTCAGTTAATAAGTCACCTTCTCGATGTCTTAATAACCTTAATAATGACTTATAAAAATCTTGTTCCATTAGCGGCCGTTTGTACTCTTCCATCATTTTATCAGTAATTAGCGAATGATCATATAAGACACGCTCCATGACGCCTCGCACATCTTTCTTTTGAAAATAGCGATAGGCGTACCAATGAAATAATGGCAAATAAGAACCGTAACGTAAAAACCGATTAGCCTTCTTTAAATAACCCGAACTACATAACAGAACGATTTTCTTCACACGTTGAGGAGCATATTTTGCCACGTTCAATGACACTTGACCACCCATTGAATGCCCAACAAAAAAGGCATCTTCCAATTTAAAATAATCCATAATCGCTAAGATGAGCTTCGTATAATTTTCAAAGGAATAGTTAAACGTTATTGATTTCTCACTTCGTCCAAATCCAGGTAAATCAATTAATAGAACCGAGTAATGTCTAGATAAGCTTTGTACGATTTGATTATAAGTAAAAGTTGATGCTAAAAAGCCGTGAATTAAAATGATTGGGGGCTTTTCATTTATGGAATGTTCGCAATAAACTTCAACGTCTAATACGTTAATCGTCTCTTTTTTGATTGTTTCTTCCACGTCGATCGCTTCCTCTTTTTGTTAATCATATGTAAGTTTATATGTTATATTTTAACCATACTATCAATTTAAAACCGTGACGACAAGGAGGTTTTTGTACATGTCTAAAACATTAATTCTAGCCTCATCTTCTCCAAGGAGACAGGAGCTGTTAAACCTTGTAAACCAACCTTTTACTATCCGTAAACCAGATGTAGATGAATCACAAATTAAAACCGATGACCCTGTTGAGAAAGTGAAACAATTAGCGATTTTAAAAGGTAGAGCCGTACCTATCGAACGTGATGATGAAATCATTTTATCAGCTGACACAGTTGTATCTTATCAAAATTCTATATTTGAGAAACCGAAAGATCGACACGAAGCTTATAACATGATCAAAGCGTTAAGTGAGGATACTCATGAAGTATATACTGGCTTTATGATTCGTAGTAAAGAGGAAGAAGTAGTCCATGTAGAAAAGACAGAAGTTCAATTTTGGTCATTATCAGAAGAAGAAATCGAGCAATATATTGATACCAACGATCCTTACGACAAAGCGGGAGCTTACGGCATTCAAAGCCTAGGTGCAATATTCGTTAAACAAATTATTGGTGATTATTATAATGTCGTAGGTTTACCCATTTCCCGGGTTATGAAAGAGTTGAAAAAGATTAAATAAACGCATATTAAAAACCCTCTTCAACTTAATGAAGAGGGTTGGATTATATTATTTAATAAAATATAAACCATTCCGCATGATGTCGTAATTCGATTGCCTTTTTAACCCGCATTGGCAGGTGGGTAACCGCATTAAACCTTCCAACGTCCTGACTAACAGGCGTGTTGTCCAGCTTAAAATTTAAGTTTCCCTTTTAGATCTTATAGGTTTAAGACAAAATGATACTACGAACAACGCAGAATTGGTTGTTAGAGAATAACTTCTCTATAATTAGTACTATATCAATTATAGCGAATTGTTTCAATGGTAATATAACCCAATTTCACTAATAAAGGTGACTTCTTTCATCGTAAGTGTTAACGAATTGATTTTTGTCTACTAAAGTGTTAAAATAGTAATAATGGTCAAATAAATTTGGCTGTACATTCAGGAGGTTTTAGTCATGTTAAACATTGGCGATTTAGTTATTTACTCTAGTCACGGTATCTGTCGGATTGATGGTATTAATAGTATGAAAATTAACGGTGTTACGAAAGATTATTACGTACTACACCCACTAGAGAATGATCAACAACAGCTGACGATCAATGCACCAGTAGATAACGACAAAATCAAGATGAAAGAATTAATTAAGAAGCCAGAAGCAGAAAAAATCTTGGAGTCATTTTATTTAGATGGCGTTGAATGGATTGATAACCCGAACTTACGATCACAGACTTATAAGAAAATCGTAAACAACGGGGACCGCTTTGACATCGCTAAAGTGATTAATACACTTATTAAGAAAAAGCATGAACTCGAAAACGATGGCAAAAAGCTATATGAACAAGACAACAAACACCTAACGACGATCCAAGGTATTCTATTCAAAGAGCTGTCCTTAGCATTAGGCCTCTCTGTTAAAGAACTACATGACAAAATAAACCAAAGACTTCTTAAAGCTGTCTAAACATAAATAACGAGTCTACTCAATGAGAGTGGACTCGCTTTTTTATTTAGACACGTAGCACTTTGAATTGGCCGCCGCCTAATAATGTTTTTATAAACAATTTTGGCATCGGTGAATTAAGCTTGAATTACATAAAAATTGGACGAGCTAAATTTATGCTCACGCTTTATTGAAAAATCTCCTCTTCATTAATCGCTTTAACCTCTTCTGCATGACAATCTTTACAATAAAAATAATGTAAACATTGATGGTTTGCTTTCGATTCACGATCACCATCTAACAATTTCATCGATGCAATATCCATATAAGCACTGTAGTCATCAAAGAAGTCTGTAACTTTTCCTTGATCATCTATATGTGAATCACATTTTGAGCATGTAAATGAATGCTGTTCTAAGCCATTACACAAAGGACATAAGTACATAGTTCCAACTCCTTTATTATTACTTAAATTCCCTCAAGTAAAGCTGTTTATGTACATCAAAATAATATAGGTAGAAACTGTAACACCTGCCTAAGTCAGCGCATACGAATAGGCAAGAATTACTATATTCACGAAAAGGAGTTAAAAGCATGGAGCTGACCTTAGCGCATTGGTTATATTTAGCTGGTACACTCATCATTATTTTAACGATGTTATTTAGACAAAATGTTGTCGTACCAGCTTTAGTCATGGTCTTATTTGTAGCTTGGGCTTTTACAGGTTCCTTTCTAGATGGCGTTCAAGCAATCTTCAATGCAAACTTAACAGCTGCTACTCAGTTATTTAACATCTTTTTAATTATTGCGGTTATGACGACCTTGCTTAAGTCAATTCAATCGATCGGCGCAGATGAACAAATGATTAAACCTTTTCAAAAAGTTATGCGAAATGGACCGTTAGCATTCTGGGTACTTGTGATCGTCACATACTTTTTATCGTTATTCTTCTGGCCAGCACCAGCTGTTCCGTTAATTGGTGCCCTCATGATTCCTGTTGCCATTAAAGCAGGGCTTCCACCTATAGGAGCTGCTATTGCAATTTCATTAGCTGGCCACGGCATGGCACTGTCATCCGACTTCATCTTAAAAGTAGCACCCGAATTAACAGCCTCAAGTAGCCCAGCCCTTTCATCTGGAGACGTTGGGGAAGTGACGCTAATTTTATCGTTAGTCGCTGGAATTGTTTCCATTACGATTGCTTACTTTATGATTCGTAAACATATTAAAAAACCATCACAACAAAACTTAACGGAATGGGAAGAAAGTGGAGATGATGACTTAAACATTCGCGTAAAAGATACAGAAGTTAAAAAAGGTAAATATAGCCCAATATTTGCCGTTATAGTACCTGTTATCTTTTTAATTATCGTAGCTTATGTAGTGGTCGCGACATTCTCGGATTTCATTCCTGCAATTGAAGACGGCGCAGGTTCTTCTTTAGTTGGTGGTACAGCATTAATTTTAATTATCATCATGTCACTATTTAGAAATTACAAAAGTACATTACAAGATGTTAGTAAGCACATTGTTAGTGGGTTTGTTTTCGCTTTTAAAGTTATGGGACTCGTTATTCCAGTTGCAGCATTCTTCTTTATTGGTAGCGGACAATTAGCGGCAGACATTTTAGGGACTAATCCCGACACGACACCATCATTCTTATTCGACTTAGTTCAAGCGAGTCAGGCTTATATTCCAGATAACAATTTCTTCACTGCCCTTGGCGTTTTACTGTTAGGGATGGTCTCTGGCCTTGACGGATCAGGATTTTCAGCCCTTCCATTAATCGGTTCTTTATCTGAAGCATTAGGCTCAACGACTGGAATGGACGCAACAACACTAGCCTCAATTGGGCAAGTGGGCGCGATTTGGGTAGGTGGCGGTACACTTGTTGCATGGTCACCAATTATTGCAATTGCCGGATTTGCGAAGATCTCAATTATTGACTTAGTAAGAAAAAGCTTTATTCCAGTTGTTATTGGTTTACTTGTCACAACAGTATTTGCAGTATTACTGTTTTAAAATGTGAAAAGGCCGGCTATTGGCGGCCGGCCTTTTTATTGTTAGAGAATGTCGCCTATGAGCCTCTGCTGTCTTCCAATGAGCTTCTAGGCCTGTTCTATGAACTATTTACCCTTCGCCTTCGCTCTCATCTTCTACTTTCTTTAACAACGTTTCAGGAATCATTTCAAATCCTTCAATTACTGTATTTTCTTCAACTTCAATCATCAAACAAAGCTTTCCGCCGAGTTGCGTTTGACGGACATACTTTAAATCTTGTGGACTGACTGAGATATCAGCTACTTTCGTTTTAATTTTGATCGACTTCGAATTATACTTTGGTACGACGTTGCTCGCTTTTAACTCGTATGATTCATCGTCAATGACCGTTTTAAACGCTTCTTGAACTTGTTCTGGCTCGGTATCTTTTACACCGCTACTTCTTAATACTTGCTCAACATCTTTATAATCTAACTTAGGCGGTTCTTCCTCTTCACTTTCCTCAACGACACGATTTACCTCTTCGTAAACGCTTGAGAGTGTCGATGTATTTATTTGGTCACCAGCTACTTTTCGAATCACTTCTTCAAAAACGATTTTATCTTCTTGAGCAGTTACCGCTTCTTCAGCATTTAACACCTCTTCGATAAAATGGTAGTCAAGTTCATATGCTTTTCCTGACGAATAAAGGATATGGTTCACATCAGACGCATTATCTGTAATCGCTGGAAATAAAAATCCTGAAATCGGCTTTTGTAAGTTTATAACCGGATCAACGACAATGTTATATTTAAATTCTTTTTGGACATAATCAAACAACAATTCTTTTTTCGGATCTTGCGTTTGATTCATACTACATAAAATAAATGGATGCGAATAAACCGTATCATGACTACTTTCATCTGATTCTTCACTACGCTTTTTCGTTGGGTTGCGAAATTCAGCTCGAATAAACGTAACGACGATATCCATTTCATATTGTTTATCTTTCAACATTTTCTCGACAAGCTTAAGCATTTGCTCTTTCCACTCTTCAGTCCCTTGACTAAGTAAGCCTTGATGTAAAATGAGCTGACTGCTATTTTCAACGCCTTTTTGGAATGTTAACTCAAATATCTTTTCATCTAATTGACCGGTTAACACTTTTTTGAAATTGTTCATGAACAACTCTTGTTGCTCTTCTTCTAATAGGTCAAACGGCATGCTTTGATGATGATAAATTTCGCTCGATTCTTTCATAATATAAACGTTAAAGATTTCATGGATATATAATAGATCATTATTGACTTTAAACTGTTTTTTAATGTTAGCTATGTCTTTTTTGTTCAATCTCGTTCCACTCCTATGCCTGAGAATTCATTGTTTCATTCTATCATAGAAATGAAGCTATGAACGAAACTTTAACAAAGAAAAAAGCACCCATTTTATAGGGTGCTATCGAACTTAACTTCTCGTATTACGGGTATTGGACTTGCCTTTTCTTCTTCTTTGTTCATCAGGCGTTTTAGGCTCGTTATTTCGTTTTGCTTTAGGTGCTTTTGAATCTTTAGTCATTTGAATTCCTCCATCATTAGAAGTCACCCATTATCTTATCCTTATGATCGGCGTTTATGTGTTCAAGAAAAACTGCCCAAGAGTTAATTACCTTTAGGCAGTCTAGCGCCAAATTCAAGAGGCACTCTTTATAACTTGAGTATTTACCTCTTTCTTCTGTTCCTCATTAATCCGAACAAATTGACCGGAACCAATCCAAGCTGCTAAGGCAAAGATCAAATATATAGCTTGAGTGGCAAACGCACCTTGAAGCAATATTTGTAGCCCCATACCGAAACCTAAAGATGGAATGATAATTAGAAATGTACGTAAAACACGTTCAAATCCTTTATTAAGTGGTAATGGCCAAATCTTTGAGAAGCAAACGCCCAATGCCACTCCGAGACTAGATGCAATTAATAATTGTACTAGTACTAATGGAGTTGGGAATGGCCATTCCATTATATAATGACCAACCAAATAGAAAATTTGTAAAAACAACGTAACACCAATTGCTCTTTGAACGGTTTTTACATTCATCCATGGACTTAAGATATAAACGATCAAGGCTAAACAACCTAATATGAGTGTCCAGTTCATTTAATTATTCCCTCCATCACTTCTAATCCTTTTCACTTACATCTTCGTCAATTTCAGGTGCACGAACGTTCTCGATCAGTTCTTGAATTTCTTTAGGTGGTTCTGCAGTCAAACGTGATACGATAAAACTAACAATGAAGTTTAACATCATGCCAACTACACCAACACCTTGAGCATTAATTCCAAAGAAACTATCTAATAAAGGTCCATCTGTACCGAAGATTGATTCTGATAATATAGATCCAATCATAATCAAGGTGAATAATAACCCGGTTAAGATACCAGCAATAGCACCTTCTTTGTTCATCCGTTTATCAAAGATACCTAGTAAAATGACCGGGAATAAGCTAGCTGCCCCTAAACCAAAGGCTAATGCCACTACTTCACCAGCAAACCCAGGTGGATTTATCCCGACGTAGGCTGCAACTAATAAAGCCATAAATAATGTAATACGACCGACCCGCAGACGTTGGGCTTCTGAGGCTGTTTTATTAAATATCCGATAATAAATATCGTGTGACACTGCACTTGTCATCGTAATTAATAAACCAGAAGCTGTCGATAAAGCTGCGGCAAGCCCACCTGCTGCTACAAGTGCAATAACAAATGGGGCTAAATTTGCAACTTCTGGTGTTGAAAGAACAATGATATCTCCATCAATTGAAACCTCATTTGCCTCACCTGATGTATAGTTAATAACTCCATCACCATCATGATCATTAAACTCTAACAAACCAGTCGTTTCCCATTTATTTACCCAATCAATGTTTTGTACTTCTTCTAAAGGTTGATCAGCTATTGTATCGATTAGATTATATTTTGCGAAGGCACCAACTGCTGGAGCAGTTAAGTAAAGTAAGCCGATAAAAATAATTGCCCATACTGCAGACCATCTAGCAGCACGTACACTTTTAACTGTATAAAAGCGAACTATAACATGTGGAAGACCTGCAGTTCCGGCCATGAGTGCCAGAGTCATCATAAAGACGTTGATCATGGACAAATCCGTAAAGGGTGCCATATATTCTGTCATTCCAAGGTCAATTTGTATATGACTTAATCTCTCAACGATATCACTCGTTATGAAACTTACCTGTGGTATTGGATTACCGGTTAACTGAGCCGAAATTGCAAAGGCTGGAATTAAAAAAGCAATAATGACTACAAAGTATTGAACCGCTTGAGTCCAAGTAACACCCTTCATACCACCAAGTAATGCAAAAAAACCAACTATAGCCATTCCAATTAAAACTCCGACTATGATATCAACTTGTAAGTATCTACTGAAAACTATTCCAACACCGCGCATTTGTCCAGAAATATAAGTCAGTGAAATAAATATTGTGGCAATTGCAGCAACTGCACGTGCACTACTCGAATAAAAACGATCTCCAATAAAGTCTGGAACTGTAAATTTACCGAATTTCCGTAAGTAAGGTGCTAATAGCAAGGCTAATAAGACGTACCCACCTGTCCATCCCATTAAATATATTGTACCGTCATAACCTAAGAAAGCGACTAAACCGGCCATTGATATAAATGAAGCAGCAGACATCCAATCCGCTGCAATTGCAGCACCATTTGCTACAGTAGGAACATTTTGACCCGCAATATAGAAACTAGACGTATCTCGAACTCTAGACCACCAGCCAATCGCTGTATAAATTAGAAAAGTGATAATGACTAACGTAATAGTAATTGCTTCAACACTCAATGTTTACCCCTCCTTGTCTGCTTTTAATAACTGGACATACTGTTTATCTAAACGATCCATTCGAATTGCATAAATTAAAATTAAAAGAAAAAAGACCAATATTGAGCCTTGTTGTGCAATCCAGAAAGATAGAGATACTCCAAAAAATTGCACATTAGATAAGGGTTCTGCTAATAGTACACCACCGCCATAAGCTACAATAGCCCAAATAACTAATAACCAAAGAATAAACCGTATATTCTTTTTCCAATACCATCTCTGCCTTTCATCTAACGTTTTCTTTTGTCCCACAATCATCACCCTTTCCTGCTTATTTGTTAGAGGATCAGTTAGAAAACGCTTACATTTTTACAAAAATAAATATACTGAATACTCTAACTTTTGTATTCAGTATATTAGACTTACTGATATTCAATTGGAATTTACTCTGAAATGTTTAATTGCCTACTTAAAATGTAGATGAACCTGTTTTAAATGCAGTATGATTAACTTAAATACTCTCAAGGAGATCAAAAAATTCTTTAGCAGATGATCGACTTACAGGAATTTTTGAATCACGAATGACTATGTTATATGCCCCATTAAACCAAGGTGTAATTTCGTCAATTGCATCTAAGTTAACTAAATAACTCCGGTGAGGTCGATAAAAAGGGTAGGCACTTAATTTCTCTTCTAACTCTTTTAAGGTCATTTTCGTCACAATGGCCTCATCTGTTAATGTATGAATTTTCAACATACGGTCGATTTTTTCAACGTAACCAATTTCCTCTGGCTTCAACACAACCATTTTTTCATTTGTTGATATAACGAGCTTATCTAACCGTTGTTTGGATGAATTAGACTGATTATGTAATGCTCTTCTTACTTTCCCCATAGCTTTTTCGAAACGAGTTTGATCAAAAGGTTTTAGCAAATAATCAACTGCCTGTAGTTCAAATGCTTTTACAGCATAATGATCATAAGCTGTTGTAAAAACAATGGCTGGCTGGTTTTGGTTGCTAGTACGAATTTTCTCTGCGATTTCAATACCACTGAAGTTAGGCATATGAATATCAATAAATAGTACATCCGGAAGGTACAACTTATAATATTCTAAAAGTTCTTTACCATTTTTAGCACTTGGGCAAAGCTCTACATCATATATTTGTTTTAAAAGATAAATTAACTCTTCTCGAGCAAACTGCTCATCCTCTGCAATTAATACTTGAATTGTCACCAACTCATCCTTTCTACTGTGAAAGCTATTCATATTGAATTGGGATAATAAACGAGACAGAACTTCCTTGACTTTCTAAGTTACGACAATAAAGTTGACTCTCTTCCCCAAAAATACCAATTAACCTTTCATTCACATTATATAGCGCCATCCCGTTTCCTTCACTTGAAAAGGTCACCTTCCCAAGTGAAGGGAGAACGTCTTCTGAAAAACCGACACCATTATCTCGTACTTCTATAAAAATATGTCCACGATACTGGTTAATATTTACGACTACGAGCCCATTTTCTTTATGGTGCTTTAAACCATGTTGAATACAATTTTCAACGAGTGGTTGTAAAGTAGCAGAAGGTATTAAAGCATCTAAAACATTAGGGTCGATATCTTTTTTTACTTTAAGTTGATCTGGGAAACGAGCTGTAACAATATCCAAATAAGTATTAACATGTTCAAGCTCATCGCCTAACGGAATAAGAGAGCGACTGGCAATATTTAAATTAGCCCTCATATATTGACTAAAGCTCACGAGTATTCGGCGTGCTTGTTCATGATCAACCCGCATTAAAGAATGAATTAAATTAAACGTGTTAAACAAGAAATGTGGATTTATTTGTGCTTGTAAATTACGAATTTCTGCTTCTTTTAGTAACTCTTTCATTCTTTCCGCTTCATAGCCACTAATTTGGTTAGAAATTATCGTTCCTAAACCTCTAGCCAGTTCTATTTCAATCGCACGTAATTGTTGTGAACTTGGAAAGTATAAGTTAATTAAACCAATTACTTCCCTTGATAAATAGATTGGGACCATAATCGCCGTTTGTAGAGGACAAGACTTATACATACATTGAAGCTCACTCTTATCATAAGCAACTTGCAACTCACCCGTATCCATGGCTATTTTAGATAATCGCATTTTAACAGGTTCTCCTATTTTGTGATGATCTTCTCCTTCCCCAACGAAACTCAGCACCTTTTGTTGGTCAGCAATAGCTATTGCCGCTACATCTAACTCTTTATAAAGCAGCTCAGCTAATGGCCCTGCGTTTTTCTCAAGCGATTCACCTTTTAAAATAGGTAAAGTTTGTTCAGCAATGGATAACGCCCTGTTCGTTTCTAACGCTGCTTCACGCTCTGTTTCATTTAATGCTGATCGAATCATCATCATAATAATAGCAAGAGCGATCGCATTGGTTATAACTAAAGGTATACCAATACGGTCTACTATTTCTACACCTGACTGTTGATTAGAGTTAAAAATTAAAATCATTCCCATATATAAGACAGGAGGAAAAATTCCAATAAATAATGCTTTGTTGGGAGCTATAACTCGTTCATCTGAGAAGAATTTAGCCGTCAAACCAGTCATTAAACCTGAAACGGGGTTAATAAGACTATTTGCCAACCAAGCTTCCCCACCCATAAAGACCATGTAAATACCAACTATTGCACCAGACCCCAAGCCAACATAAGGTCCACCTAACAACCCAGCAATCATAACAACAACTACCCCAAATCCTATGAGCACTTGTTCTTCTTCAACATTCAAAATCCATGAATCTACAATAATAGTTGTTTCATAATTCATAATGACTCCAATGTGTGTTCCTAATACTCCCATTACACCAAATACGAGTGCATGATAAACAATTGTATCCCATGCAATATCTCTATCGAGTAATGAGCGAAACCCCGGGATTTGTGTCAACATAAATACGACTAAAAGCAGGAGACCAATCCGTTCAAATAATAAAATCATAACATCAATCATTCGGTGGGACCCCCTGATCATCAAGATGTACACGAATCATGAATAAATCATCTGTTTCTGAATCAGTCCTATATAATAATGAACTTATAATTCCAGCTATAAAACTTAAAGGAACTGAAATAATAGCCGGGTTACTTAAACTAATTAACCCAACACCTTCTGAACCGACTAGAATTAATAAGAATGACATGAGACCACCTGTAATTACTGTTGCATAAGCACCGATATAACTATATCGTTTCCAATAAAACGTCATAATGAGCAGAGGAAAAACCGTTGAAGCAGCGATTGCAAATGTCATTGAAACTAAAAAGGCAACGTTAACACCTTGCATACCAATTGATAGATTAATCGAAATAATTCCAATAACTACTGCAACGATTCGTGCCACTCTTAACTGTTGCTTTTCATTAACATTCTTTCCCTTCCAAAGATGATAGTAAATATCATAGGAAAATGCTGAGGTTGCAGCAAATACTAAACCTGTTACTACAGCAACAATCGTAGCAAACGCAACTGCCATCACAAACGCGACTAAAAAGTCTCCACCTACAACCTCTGCCAATAACAAAGCTGATAAGTTTCCACTTGGATCTGCCTCAAACAACTGTTCCCAACCTACTACTGCAACCGTACTTACACCTAGTACGAGTGCCATCAAATAAAATAACCCAATTACCCAAGTTGCTGACATCGCCGATAATCGAGCTTCTTTAGCATTCTTAACTGTTAAAAAACGAAGTAGTATATGAGGTAATCCAGAAGTACCTAAAATGAGAGAAAGCATAAGGGAGACCTTCTCAACTGGTTGATTAAATAAGTGACCTGGATAAAAAAATGAATCACTATAAAAACTTTGGTTTTTAGCTTCATACATCAAACCAGATAAATCCCAGTCAAACCATGATAATGATATAAATACAACGAGTAACGTACCACCCATTAATAATACTGTTTTAATAATTTGTACCCAAGATGTTGCCACCATACCACCAAAGGCAACGTATAACGTCATAAAAACACCAATTACCCATACTGATATTGTGTAATCAACTCCTAATAGCAATGTTATTAATAGTCCAGACGCTACTAATTGTGGGATCATATATAAAATAGATATTAAAATACCAGTAGTTGCAACGATTAAACGAATGCCTCTCTTTGAGAAGCGCTCTGTTACCACATCAGCTATAGAATATGTCCCTAAACGCTTTATAGGTTCAGCCACCCATAACAACAGAAAAACATAAGATATTAAAAACCCCGTACCATATAAAAAACCATCATAACCATAAAAAGCTATTAGCCCTATAATACCTAAAAAAGATGCCGCACTTATGTAATCACCAGCAATAGCTAATCCGTTTTGAAAACCAGTCAAACTACCCGATACTACGTAAAATTGATTGGCTGTTCTACTTTTCTCTGCAGCCCAATGAGTAATGACTAATGTGCCGATTAATATAATAATGAAGAATACCAAGTATGTTATATTCATACATTGTCTCTCCTACTCTTTAAACTTTTGCTCTATTTTTACTTCTCGATCTATTTGTTTCATATAGTAAGAATATAGAACGCCAGAGCCCCAAGTAATAACGAAAACTAAAAATACATAACCCCACGCTAACGGCAAGAACAACACATGTTGTTCAGGTAAAGAACTTGATAATATAAGAGGGAAGAATAAGTAATAAAATAATAATAGAATAGAAACTAGTGATAGAATAGTAACTTTCTTCTTAATTAACTTATGAATATAAATCCCTCCTCAATCAATCTACTGTCCTAATGTATCGTTATTATAAAGTGGTTTTCATAATTTTGTCAATTTTTAGAAAAGTTATATTGACGACATATGCTCCAGCATCATCCCTCTTCAAATAACTTATAGGTAATTCTACACACGAAATATATTACGTTTTAACCAATTTAAGAATTTTCTAAATGTTATATATCTTGTTATGTTACTATGAAAAAAACATATTTACTAGTTAAATAGATTGTTACTAGTATGTGCTCAACTTAACTTTTATAAAGGGGGGTGAATTAGTTTACTTGTTTTAAGAAAGTAGTATGGACTTCCCCCATCCCAAAGACCAACATGAAAAAGGAATCCGTATTACAAATTAAACTGGATGGTGATTTTATGAAACTAGGAAAAATTACAATCAGTCTACTCCTTAGTTTACTACTCATACTTTCATCTACGACTACCTTCACACTTGCGGACACCCCAGAGCCCACAGAACAAGGAACTCCAGGCTTAACTGAGTTTCCAGAACCGATTGATGAAGAAACATGGCAATTACCACGAGATATGACTTGGGAGGATTATCAATCTGTTCCTGGAATCGATTGGAATGAAGCTGATCAGATTGAACCTGAATTAGAAATAAATGGTGCACTTATCCTCGTTGATTTCCCAGATCAAGAATTTATCTTATCTCAACCCGAGGTTCTGATCCCGCAGGAAACCCAGTTGGTATAGGTGAAATTCCTCGAGATGATCTACCACAATGGTGGGAAAACTACTTAAATACACCTCAAGAAATAAATAATTATTCAACAATTGATAGCTTTTGGAGAGAGAATTCTTTTGGTAAATGGTCTGTTGATCTAACTTCCTTTGGTGTTTACGAAATGGACTATAACTACTGGCAATATGGCATGGGCGAATTTGGACAACAAGAAAATATGCCAGATGGATATGATACGTATAACATTATGAACCATGCCCTTGAAGCAGCTGAAGAAGATATGGCTGCAACAGGTGAGGAATATGACTTCACTTTTATCGTTCATGCCGGCTATGGTGAGTCAGATGTCTGGCAACAATTCGGTGAAATGATGTTTGAGAGTCCTGAAGATATTCCTGATGAATTTGGTCCACCTGATTATTTAAAAGAACAATATCCTGAACTAACAAATTGGGCTAATACAAGATATGTTCCTTGGACATCTTGGTGGGCTGCAGCTGCTCCTTGGCCAAGAGCCAATATAGGACAAGGGATATCTATTCAAGGTGAAAGCAGCGGAATGGCTGTATTTGCTCATGAGTTCGGTCATATTATGGATTTACTAGATAACTATAATAACCCTTATGCTGATCCAGTTTCTAGGACCTACTCAGGACCTTGGGAATTAATGAGTCGTGGAGCCTTTAATGGCCCAGGTGGAAACCACACTAGATGGACAATCCCTTCTTATGAAGGGGCCTCTGCACCTTCACACCATATGCTTAGAAACAAGATAAAGCAAGGTTTCTTAGATGAAGAGCAGTATATTAGCATTGACCGTGATGAACTAGAGAATACAGGGCCGATTTTTACAGATGTTTTAGCCCGTTCTGTACCTTCAGGTGAAGCATTTGGTCGCGAAGGAAACTATGGAATTAACATCGAGATGGTCGACCATACCCCAAGAAATTATTTAGAGGATGATTATCGCGCTGATATGCAGCGAGGCGAGCGTTGGTATGACAACTATACGATTGAAGTTGTTGACCGTGTAGGTTACGACTCATTTCAACCTGATTCTGGTGTATTAATTGCCAAGACGAAGGATAGTGAAGCTGCGCCGAATATTTGGGTGGTTGACTCACACCCTGAGGCAATAGAAGAGGTAGATTTTTTACGTCCCGATGGTAGTGAAGAGTTGTTGTCATTAGGTGACTATCAACAACTTTCAAATGCCTTATTTAAAGCAGGAACAGGTGATGGTGCGGTAAATGAATATGTGGATGAACATAACCGCCTTCACTTTTATATCCTGGATAAACTCGAATCAGAAGACGGTGCTCTCTCTTATCGTTTAGCTGTTCGTCACCTGGATGGTTCTGGACCCTATGAAAGAGGTGTAACGGTTGAACAAAGTACAACCGAACACGCTGCACCTGGAAGAATTGCTGAGTACAACTTTAGCGTAACCAATACTGGTGAAGAGACAGATATCATTCGATTTGATGTAGAAACGGAAACAAGATTAGATTATAGACTACTAAACAACTTTGCTGAAGTAGAAGCAGGGGAAACTGTTGATATACCAGTATTTGTTGAGATTCCAGAACCAGGTCAAGACTTAAAACCTAGTGAACTTATTTTTACGGCTTTGTCAGAAACGGATGAACAACAAATTGATTCAACTTCTGTAAATGTTGGACCTGGTCAAGGAAACGGTAGGTAATAATTTGGGGTTAAGGTCAAATTTAACTTAACCCCTTCCTATAACAGTTAGTTAGGAGGCATATTCGTGAAAAAGCTACTAGGCATTACAATTGGATTTGCTTTAGCCAGCTCCTTAGTTATACCAAGCCTTTCTGCTGAGGAGTACAATAATGAATTACCTTTAAATGGATTAGTTCCAGAAACTAATTCTGAAACAACTGCTATTGAATTAGAAGAGGGTAAAACAGCTCCTATATACTCAACAGAGAATGCTATTATTGAAAATTTGTGGATAGAAACAGAAATAGATAGTGATCGCACTGGAGAAAATGACGTGGTCTCTATACAAGTTATGAGACCTAATACCGATGAAGAAATTAAAATCCCTACCATACTAGAAGTGAGCCCATACCGCGCTGGACTCAGACCACTTAACTTTTTTAATGTAGATCATGACTTAACCCCCCCTGTACCGCACAACGGTAAAGGATATGGAAGGACATATGATGGTAAGCCGATGTCCTCTCCTCAAAACCTAGGAAACTTAGGAAATTTCTATGTTCCTAGAGGTTACGCTGTTATTTTAGCTGAGAGTATTGGCAGTGGTTCGTCCACAGGTTGTGCGACAACTGGAGACCCCAATGAAACTTTAGGTGCTAAAGCTATTGTAGATTGGTTAAATGGAGACGCTAAAGCGTTTAATGATGATGGAGATGAAGTTGCTGCTGACTGGTCGACTGGTAAAGTAGGGATGACTGGAGCTTCTTACAATGGCACTTTAGCTAACGCTGTAGCAACTACAGGTGTTGAAGGACTTCAAACTATTGTACCTGTTGTAGCCATTAGTAATTGGTATGATTACTTTCGTGCTAATGGGGCAGTTGTCGCACCTGGAGGTTTCCAAGGTGAAGATGCTAGTGTCCTAGCTGATGCTGTGATGACTCGAAATAACGCTGAAGTTTGTGATCCAATTCTTGATGAGATGGTCGAAGATGAGGACCGTATTACAGGTGATTACAACGAATTTTGGGATGAGCGTAATTACTTAAATGATGTAGATCAAGTAGAAGCGAGTGTTCTTGTTGTACATGGTTTAAACGACCTGAATGTTCGTACCAACCAGTTTGCACAATGGTGGGATGCTTTATCTGATCACAATGTACCAAGAAAAATGTTCCTACACCAAGGTGGTCATAGTGCCCCTCGAACTTCTGAATATCAGGAGACCCTTCATCTTTGGTTTGACTACTGGTTATATGGAATTGACAACGGTATTATGGATGAGCCAACTTTAGATATTCAAAGAGAAGATGGAACATGGCATAAAGAAAATAGTTGGCCACATGTAGACGCTAATACTACTAAACTACATTTCCAACCGACAGAAGAGAATTTAGGAGAGCTAAAAGATTCACCTGTACCAAACCAGCCTCATGAAACTCACTCATTAGTAGATGCACCAAACACAAACCCAGAAAGTCTCGTTTCGGACCCAGATGATACTCATGATCACAGATTAGTTTACACGTCAGACCCGTTAAGCTCTTCAGTTAGAATGAGTGGTAATGCCGAAGTGAGTATTCGTGCAAACCTTGACCAACCGGTTTCTAACTTAACCGCTTACCTCGTAGATTATAATGAAGATGGCTCATTTACTATTGTTTCAAGAGGTTGGATGGACGCTCAGAACATTTATGGCCCTGAACGTTCTATTAGTCTAGTACCTGGAAGAGATTATACATTCAAATGGGACATGCAAGCCCATGATTATGTATTTAATGAAGGATCATCAATTGGAATTGTCATAATGGCTAGTGATCGTGACCACACGATTCGACCTATAACAGAGACTGAAGTAACAATAACTCCTACTAGAAGTTACTTAGAGTTACCTTTAGTTGGGGATCTTAATTTCGAGAATTAAACCTAATAAAAAGGAACTCTGTGATCACAGAGTTCCTTTTTATTAGGTTTTATAGTACTACTTCAACTAAAAAAAATCTCTTGTTGACTAGCCGTACAACTTACTACTTAAAATTAAACTGTTAATCCGCTTGCATACCACCATCAACATTATATAATGAACCTGTTACAAATGAAGTTCGATCTGAAGCTAAGAATAAAACAATCTCCGCAACATCTTTAGGCGTACCAAACCTTCCTAGTGGGATCCCTTGTTTGATCGCTTCTCCAGCACCTTCTGGGTCATCAGGGTTAACATTTTGCTGAATACCCGATAACATTTGCGTATCAATGGCTGCTGGTGCTACAGCGTTGACTCGAATGCCACTGTCTGCAACTTCAAGTGCAGCTGTTTTTGTAATTCCGGCTACTGCATGCTTTGAGGCAATGTATCCTGCCATGCCTGCAGACCCGATATAAGCTGCATTGGAGGCTGTGTTAATTATACTACCATACCCTTGCTTTTCCATTTGATTGATCACATATTTTAACCCTAAAAACACACCTGTTACATTAATATCCATAATAGTTTCAAACTGCTTTTTCTCTAAATCTTTAATTGGAATAGCTGGTCCTGCAATTGCCGCATTGTTAAGAAACACATCAATTGATCCATATGTTTCAACTGTTTTCTCTACATAACTTTTAACATCTGATTCTTCAGTTACATCAGCTTGAATCGTTAATACATTACTTGAGTTATTTAATAATTGTTTTGCTTTCTCTAACGCTTCAGAGCTAATATCAACTAATGCTACATTGGCTCTC
>NZ_AKIF01000036.1 GCF_000269905.1 Alkalibacillus haloalkaliphilus C5 | reverse complement strand
CCCATGGAGCTACTTCATCGCTTGCATCTCACCTTTTTGCAGACCTTGAGGCGGACTTGGTGTCAATTGGTTCAACACCAGATGGTACTAATATTAATGACGGTTATGGCTCAACAAGTCCAGAAAACTTGCGTCAAACTGTAGTAGAACAAGGCGCAGACATTGGTTTAGCCTTTGATGGTGATGGTGACCGTCTAATCGCGGTTGATGAAAAAGGTAATGTCATCGACGGTGATAAGATTATGTATATTTGTGGCAAGTTCCTTAAGCAACAAGGGCGTCTGAAAAAAGATACCGTTGTAACGACTGTGATGAGTAATATCGGACTTTACCGTAAGTTTGATGAGTTAGGTATTGACACAGTGAAAACATCTGTTGGCGATCGATATGTCATGGAAGAAATGTTAGCCAATGACTTTAACTTAGGTGGTGAACAGTCTGGTCACATTATCTTCTTAGATTACATTACGACAGGTGACGGTATGTTATCTGCCTTACAGTTATTAAATGCAATGCGCGAAACGAAAAAGCCATTATCTGAACTAGCTGGAGAAATGCAAAAGTTCCCTCAAGTTCTACAAAATGTTCGTGTCGTTAATAAGCATGAAGTTCACCTTGATCAAACAGTTCAAGAAGCAATCGATCGCGTAGAAAGTGAGTTAGATGGAAAAGGACGCGTGTTAGTTCGTCCTTCAGGAACTGAGCCAGTCGTCCGAGTAATGGTTGAAGCGCCGACGAAAGACGATTGTGAGAACTATGTTGCACAAGTTTCTAAAGTAATAGAAGAAACATATGGCTTAAAAGATGCATAGAATATAATAAGCATGAGGGATGAAATTCATTCCTTGTGCTTCACTTTTTCAACTCAATAATTGACCTGTTTTACAAATATAAGTAAAATAGGAACAGTCAGTTTTATTCAAGAATAGAAAGGAGCGAAGAGTGAAAGTATATTTTTAAAGCGCCAGGGCTATTTCTCAGGACGGAGAAGAGAAATAGTTGACGAGGAGGAGGTTTAATCGAGTATTCGGCGGATGCCTCCCGGTTGCAGCACCTCAACTGTAGTGTTGGAAGTGAAAACATAGAGGCAACTCTATGCACAACCACTTCTTACAAGGTGTATAAATAACTAACACGAGAAAGGGGCAAACAATCGCCCCTTGTAAAGGAATGCAATTTGTTTGCCTCTTTCAAAATAGGAGGTAACACATTATGTGCGGAATTGTAGGATATATCGGGAATCAAGATGCAAAAGAAATTCTTTTAGCAGGTTTAGAGAAATTAGAGTATCGTGGGTATGACTCAGCAGGTATTGCAGTACGAGGCGATGAAGATACAGATTTATTCAAAGTGAAAGGACGTATTGCGAACTTACGTGAAGCAGTTGATGAATCTGTTTCGGCTAATATTGGTATTGGCCATACACGTTGGGCAACTCATGGTGAGCCAAGCGAAACGAACGCTCACCCTCACCAAAGTACATCAGGCAGATTCACTTTAGTTCATAACGGTGTTATTGAAAACTTTGAAGAACTTAAAAGTGAATACTTGCAAGATGTTAACTTTGTAAGTGAAACAGATACAGAAGTGATCGTTCAACTAATTGAACAATTTGAAAAAGAAACAGGTAACGCACTTGAAGCGTTCCGTAAAACTGTAAGCTTACTACACGGTTCTTATGCATTAGCTGTGTTAGACCGTGATCAGAAAGGCACTGTTTTCGTTGCAAAAAACAAAAGCCCATTACTTGTTGGTTTAGGTGAAGAGTTCAATGTCGTTGCGAGTGACTCAATGGCGATGCTTCAAGTAACCGATCAGTTTGTTGAATTAATGGATGAAGAGATTGTATTAGTAGAGAAAGATCGTGTTGAAATCCAAAAGCTTGATGGTTCAACAGTGGAACGTGACCCATTTGTTGCTGAAATTGATGCTAGTGACATTGAAAAAGGGACGTACCCACACTTCATGCTTAAGGAAATCGATGAACAACCTTTTGTTATGCGTAAGATTATTCAAGAATACCAAGATGACAATGATCAAATTAAGCTAGACGAAGACGTACGTCAAGCGATGGCAGATTGCGACGGCGTCTATATCATTGCAGCAGGCACGAGCTATCATGCAGGCTTAATAGGTAAAGAGTTTTTAGAAAAGATTGCGCAAGTTCCTACAGAGGTTCACATCGCAAGCGAATTCTCGTATAACATGCCATTATTATCTGAGAAGCCATTATTTGTCTTTATTTCACAAAGTGGTGAAACAGCAGACTTACGTTCAGTATTAGTTGAAACAAATAAATTAGGTCATCCAGCGCTTACAATTACAAACGTACCTGGATCAACCCTTTCTCGTGAATCGAATTACACATTACATTTACATGCAGGACCAGAAATCGCTGTTGCTTCAACGAAAGCATACACAGCACAAATGGCTGTCTTAGCGATTTTAGCTGTTGATACAGCACGTGCTAAAGGTTTAACGTTAGATTTCGATCCGTTAAAAGAATTAGCGATCGTCGGTAATGCAATGGAAACATTATGTGACCAGAAAGACCAGCTAGAGCAAGTTGCGCGTGATTTTTTATCGACAACACGTAATTGCTTCTTTATCGGGCGTGGATTAGATTACTTCGTCGGATTAGAAGGCGCGTTAAAGCTTAAAGAGATCTCTTACATTCAAGCAGAAGGTTTTGCTGGTGGAGAGTTGAAGCACGGCACAATTGCTTTAATTGAGGAAGGCACACCCGTGATTGCACTTGCAACACAAGGCCATGTAAATAGTTCAATTCGTTCAAACGTGCAAGAAGTCGTAACACGTGGTGCCAATGCATGTATCATTAGCCCTGAAGACCTTTATCGTGAAGGTGATGCATTTGTCATTCCAACAGTGCATCCATTACTAACACCGTTAGTATCAGTGCTACCATTACAAATTATCTCTTACTATGCAGCATTACATCGCGACTGTGATGTTGATAAGCCGAGGAATTTGGCTAAGAGTGTGACAGTAGAGTAATAATAACTTGTATAGCTTTATGTGTGAGTATCAATTATAAATGATACTAAATACTGTATGTATTGGGACAAATAACAAGAGTAAATGAGACAAATAAAAATCCTAATAGGCTATAAACACTTAGTCTATTAGGATTTTTTATTCATTTTAAAAATTATAACAATTTTCAAAACATTATCTGGTGAAATTTGTTATAATGAAAATAGTGACAATATTTACGTTTATAAATGATATATTTTGACAGCTTTTTTTCCTTAAGGATGATTAAAAGTTTAGTTATTGCTGTTGAGTAATAAAAAAGTTGTTTAATTCATAAAAAAGTTATTTAAAAAACGCGCGATGGAGTATACTTAAAGTGACTTCAAACGTGCGTTTTATTTTTATCTAAATGAGAGGTGTATTATGGCAAAAAGAAAGAACCAATGGACGGAATCTAAAATAGCCCGTTATCAAAAAGAGGGTTGAGGGCAAGGTGAACTCTCTAATTATAAACCTTGGCTCACTATTCAGGATGTACCCTCATCTGGTCGTGCCCACCGGATAAATGGATGGAAGACAAAACGTATTCATCATCTACTCTCTGATCTAGAGCGTAATTATTTTTATTTATTAGAATGGGTAGATGAAGTAATTGATATTCGAGAACAATACCCTTTAAACAATTGTATCCCTAAGAGCTGACAGTTTTAAAAAGCTAGGTAGCCAGGAGGTGATTTCGATGTAGATTCGGGATCACCTTTTTAATGTCCAATGATATCTTGATATAATGATCTCATTTATAACCAAAAAAATAACATTTTATCTCCCTTAATATAGTAATGAGTATCACTTAAAAATAAAAAAAACGCGATACTAGGCGCATATTTATCTCAATTATAATTAAAACTCACATTTATGTGAAGGATGATAATAAAGTTCTTTACATCGGAAAAAGGTTGTTTACTTTGAAAAAATGTTCTTTACTAAAGTGATGAACTTTATTCCAGAAAAGGGCCAATTTAATGGAATAACTCCTTGTGAAGATAACAGAGATTTAATAATTAATATTAAGCAAAAGGGCAGCGATTATTGAATAAGCAAGGTTGGTTTATTAAGATAGATATTTCAAAATCGTTAAGTTCTGGCAGGTAAAACGGGCTTTCTTATCGAAACTTGGACATATGAAATTCATTAAATTGGAGGGAAAACAGATGGCAGAAGTTTTGTTGTTACACCATGTTTTAGGCCGAACGAAGGGGATTGAAACAATCGCAGATCAACTTAAAGATGCGGGACATACTGTGCACGTGCCAGATTTATTTCACGGTCGCACATTTTCCTCGCTGGAGGAAGGCTTGGCATTTGTTAAGGAAATCGGATTTAAGGAAGTGACGGCGCGCGGCGTTCGGGCAGCCAGCGAACTTTCACGTGATGTCGTCTATGCTGGTTTTTCACTTGGTGTCCCGGCAGCACAGCAGCTCGCTCAAATTCGTGAAGGCGCCAGAGGCGCACTGTTTTTTCATGCATGCCTCCCGACATCTGCGTTCGAATCTCAGTGGCCGATTGACTTGCCTGTGCAAATTCACGCTATGAGTGCCGATCCTTTTTTTGTTGAAGATGGCGACATCAACGCGGCACGTGAGCTGGCGGCATCGGCCAATCACGCTGAACTTTTTCTGTACGAAGGCAAGGAACACCTCTTCACCGATAGCAGTTTACCGTCTTACGATGCTGACGCGACAAAACTTGTGATCAAGCGGGTTCTCGATTTTCTCGCATAGTGGGTCTGGAAAGGTAAAGGAAATAAAATCATATAGACTAAAGCCTTAGATTGAAAGTTCCAATGTTCAATAAGCGGGCGCGATCGTATTATAGGGTCAATCAGAATTTATTTTCTGGTTGACCATTTTTAATGGTTTAATGAGGGTAGCCGGGGTAGGACGCTCGGGCGCGTGGGACTTGATCCCGTCCGCAATATTGTTCACCCCCTACTTGTAGAAACATGTTTGAGGCTGGTTGGGACGTAGACCCCGTATAACAAGCGAAGCTGTGAAACTACAAGATAGGTTAGGGGCACCGGCGAATACACCAAGGGAGATGTGGGAAAGAATGGATCCGGTCATTGGCCTGGATATCGCAAAGGGCGAAAGTCAGGTTCAGGCCATTTAAATTCCCCCAATATACAGGGTGGTTATGAGTTAGAAGTCGTTCGTCTTGCATTAATTGTTCTAATTCAACTGGGAAACTTGATTCAGCGTCTTCTCCATCGTGGGACAAATGATTGTAAGTGGCTCTTCGTATAGTGTTTCACAAGACACCTCTAACATGTTACTTTTCATCCTAGACAACCCTAAATCTGCAATCCCTTGATTTATGGCATCTGCAATTGTTTCTGACTACATCACTTCTACAACGACTTCTGTATGAGCGTGTGATTTTACAAATTGCTTTATCCAGTACGGTAAATAGGTAGATGCTATCAAAGGTGAAACGGCTAGGGTAAGTACACTATGATAACCTTGTCGCCGTTGCTCAAGTTACTATCTCCTACTAAGCTAGGAGGTGCTCCCAAGGGGAATTTCATGGAAAGAGGAGTAATCCCACGGGCCCAGATTGTGGAGTAACGAAATCATCTTGTCATTTAAAAAAATGATACGATAAGCCTGCAATGGAATATAAGAAGGACATTTCATAAGGAGTTGGGGGGAGCCCAAGAATACTTTCAGGTATCATTAGATTGTAAAACATTCTTCAAGAGGTATATAATAGTAATCAATATAGATCTTCTGATATTGTTGCAAAATATGGATATTTTGATCAATCACACTTTATCAATCATTTCAGACGTTATTATGGGTTGTTCCCTAATCAAGTTTTAAGATAAACAGGATCACTAAGTAAATGTGTCCATTTTTCACAATCCAAAAAGCTAAACTACATGATACTATGTATTTCACTCGTTGTATTAATCCTAAATTAATTGGACAAGCAGTGTGTGTTACTTTTTCCACTTTCTTTATATGTGAATTTAGGGGAATGGTATCATTATAGAAGATTTAAATGACAAAATAAATGGGAGGGTCTAAATGAGAAAGCACTTTATAAAATTATATTTAGTTTTATCTGGGTTGGCCTTGTTAAGTATATTAATTCAAGTATTTTTGGCTGGAGTTGCTGTGTTTCAAGACTACACTTATTGGGAGATACATAAATCTTTTGCCCTTTTTAAATACATTTATTTAGTTATGTTTATAGTTGGACTTGTAGGAAAATTACCGAAGATTCTAACCTGGCTATCATTTGCTATTTTCGCTGTTGCAAATATTCAATATTACACTGCTCATGGATTTCTTGCATCCTTACATGTGGTGATCCCTTTTTTAATTTTTTGGCTTAATCTTGTCATAATAAAAAAGGCATACAAAACACTAAAGATATAACGCTCTGCTGTCTTATGGAAAAAAATACAAATCAACTGAGATGGATGCACACCGTTGAACAAGTATTAATTAGAACCATCTTTATATGAAGGTATGCATCTACAGACTATTATTGATATAAAGATGTTTTTGAGTGAATGTAAAAGCTTTTTTACTTAAGGGAAGTGAAGGAATGAAAAGCCCGATCAAAACCAAATGAACACGATATTTGTTCATGTTAGTAATTTAAGAAGAACGGTTAAATGGTATTCTCAATTACTAGGTTAATACCCGAAGTTTCTAAGCTTGTGTACAATAAAAAAGTTAATAATCAAGCAGGCTTAACTTTGGAATTTTTTATCTTTAATTGAAAGTCAGGTCGATGACATATTGTATTGACTTCGCCAGGGCTGTTTGGGGGGAGGATTATGGCTAATCGAAATCAAAGAGACAGAAGAGAGAAACTTAAAAAACGAGGAAGAAGATGAATTGAAGTCTAAAACTGAACCAGAAGAATCCGCAACAGACGATTTGAATGATACTTCTTCGCACGATACAAAAAACGATGAGTCAAATAACATACCTAGCAGTGAAATAGATAATATACTGTCTGAATACTCTTCTGAAGAGATTGAGTACGCCCGAGTTTGGCTGCAGCATGGAGAGAATCAAGAGATAGGCGAATTGAACGTTATACATATTCGAGCTGGTGAACCTATTACAGGACGTGACCGTCTTTAGCCGACCAGGAGTCTACGCATCTTGATTCCGCTTAGTACAGCTTGCCTAACACAAAAATCGCTTTGTACTCTTTTTCTAGTGTTTTAGTCGACTGAAACTCAAGGTTATTTAAAATTAAAGGATTGAGATAAAAGTATTTTACAGCATAAAAAAGGAAACAAAGAATAGGAGCTAATTATTATGGATCTATCTTATTTCTTAATGGCTACCTTAACGATTATCATCATATTCGTGACTTTTCTACTTAGACACCGCGATATAGCTATAAAGATTGGTTTGATAAGCTGGATAGCACTAAGTACATATTTCATTATTGACTACATCGTTATTAAAGCGACTACTGTCCCCTACAGTTTTTTAGAGCAGCCGATGAGTGATCTCGGTGTTACTACGTGTGGAAGCGATCTATATGTACTCTCATCTTTTGAAATCTGTTCCCCTTATCATTTATTGATGAATTGGACTTTTACAGTTACAGGTATTTTAATTGTCGTTGGGGCACTTACTTTATATCAATATTGGCCGGATAATAGAAAAAGTAAAATAGCTACCTTGTTTTTTATCATCTTTGGACTGAGTTATACAATTTCTGGTATTGTTCCTGTAGATGTGAGTTTTCTTTGGCATACTATTCCTTCCACTCCAGGGATGATTGTGCAAATCCCGGCATTAATTCTAATTGGATTGTCTATTCGCAAAGAAATGCCAAAGTTAGCGCTTTGGGCCTTCGTTAGTGCGCTGATTACCACAAGTGCCCTAATCCTTATGTTTATAGAGCCGTTTGTTGATATCTTCGGTCTGTTGCAACGAATCGTGTATGGGTCTGTTTATGTATGGATGTCGACTACAGCGATTGTTCTTTGGCGAAAGAAAGCATGAATTGTGTCTTGAGCAGAAGCTCAAGTCATCAATCAATTAGAAGAATGATAAAAATGAAACAAAAACGGACATGGAAATATTTCATATGAAATAACAATGTAAAGATCACTTGAAAAATGGAAGCTTTTCGTACACCTGTTTATAAAAAACACACCGCTTCACCCCTTTGGATACGTTATCTAAAGGGGTTTCTTCTTGCCAAAGCTAGGGCAAACCTATGTCCTTCCCGGGACGAGGCATTTAGTCAAAGGCATTTTAATACCAGTGACCCTAATGGGGTCATTCTGGTTATTCCACCTGATGAAATCCTTTCAAGATCAATATAAAGAGGATGTATGGATGTACGAATCTAATGAGTGAGAGTAAATATGTCCCTTTAAAATTTTACTTTAATAAGGAAATGTCGATTCGACTAGCAGGTTTAATCCATCCGCATGATTATCGTTTTAACAAGACGTCTTTTGTATAGTCAGTAGCTAGAGAAATAGGGAATATGGATTTCTGATCACTTGGATCAAAAAGATATCATAGAAGAAGCGATGATTGTCTTAACTCACTTGTTAGAAGGATTGAGAAAATAGTCACCAAAACTAATGAAAAGAGAAATCCAATCGCCCTGATATTTTTCACAATCGATGTTTGAATAAATTCACGATGCTAATTACCCCCTTTGGATATATGATTGTCTTTTTATTTAAAGGGGTATTTCGTTTTTAAAGAGTATTAATAGGGTTATGGCGCAAAGAGTTGGACGTTATGTTATAAAATAGTTCTTGTTTAATTACATTCCATTCAAAGAAATAGCATTTATCGCCTTTAAAGATCAGATTTTTGATGGAAATAATAAAGTTTCATCCCCGGGTCTGATGAATATAAGCTCAAATCACAATATAATCCTCTACAAGCGATTCATTAAAAGGGAGTGGACGAGATTATAGAAAAGAAAAAGGCATTAAAAAGACCATTAACCAGTTTTGTCGTCTTAACTTATGTCATATTTTTTGTTTTATTTACAATCATCGGTTTAAGTATGGTTTTAGGTGCATCTGAGAGAATAACAAACCTTTTGCAAATTATCTCTGCATGGTCATCAACCTTTGCATTTATTATTTTATTTCAAAAGATCTATCCAGGATTAAAGATAAAGGATTTTGTAAAAGAGCAATTTGCTAAAAAAATCAGGTTTTCGGTTCTGAGTACCGTTGTGATTATTCAAGTGATAATTATCGCCGTGACTGTACTACTTCTATCAGATTCAAGCGATACTCAAAACCTTGCATTATCGTTTACGGGTATTGGGTTTTTGTTGTTTGCATTCTTTGATACTTTAGTAAGAGGGCCTTTGGGCGAAGAATTGGGCTGGAGAGGGTATGCTTTAAATGAACTTCAAAAGAATAACTCTCCTTTGAAATCAGCCTTATAGTAGGTGTGTTATGGGGATTTTGGCATACTCCACTATGGTTTGCCTCGGGCTATACCGGAGTAAATTTAATCAAGTATATTGTGCTTTTTATGATTGGAATAATATCTTTTTCGATTATTGTGACGTTGTTCTACAACTTAAATAAGAACCTATTGATACCAATTATTACTCACCAATTATTTAATTTTTCTCTGGTGTTGTTTAAAGGGGACTTATTAGACATTTTGGTATATGTTATGCTTTCTTATTTTGTTGTCGCAATTCTATTAATTGTTATAAATCCAAAGGAAATTCTATACAAAAAGCATCCACTTCGAATCTTTTTTTGATGAACCAAATTTCAGATATATAATACATGATGAGAAACGGTTAACGAATTTGCAGTGGTTTAATAAGCTAGTTGGTAGGGTCATTCAACTTCTAAAAAATCTATCGTTGAAGACAATCATCAAGCTAAATCGTTATATGAAGGTATCCAGAAGAAATGTTCCGAAGTTACCCTTGCATTATCTCATCATGATTGGCGTAATGCCATCCAAACAAGAATATGGTGTTGGCGGTCAGTTTATTCAGGATTTTTGGAATAAAGGTGAATGGACAAGCATACGAACTTAAAGAGCATTTCTTTGACATCTATGAGCCTCAATCAATTGATGAAGCCTATAAACTGTACCAAAACTGTCTGGCTTTCAAATGTTCCTAAAGAATTAATGACATGTTTTGAAGATCTGATTAAGTCAATGAATAATTGGGAGGAAGAGATATTCAACTATTTCAAATTGTCCGATCACAAACGCCTATACAGAGTCCTTGAACCGTTTAATTAAGACAGTGAATCATGTTGGTCGTGGTTACTCTTTCGAAGCCCTTAGAGCAAAAATTTTTATTTACAGAAGTCTATCGTAAAGTTAAAAAAAGAAATTCAAAGAAGTTGAAATTACTTTTGGACAAATGTTACCTGATTAATTGTCAAATTGGTTACAGAAGTTGTTTCTAGCTTTTTGTATAATAGAAAGTATCTTTTATAGCTGTTCGATATCAATGGTTATAATCCTTCAAAATTATATTAAACTTTATTTTTAGAACAAAATGTAAGTCTGACCATTTTACTTGTCACAAGTTTTGTATTAATATGTTTAAATATTATTAGACAGCCTAGTAAGTCATGGTGCTCTAAAGGCTAAATTACTAAAATACTAACCACACTAGGAGGAATACTAATGAAAAACAACCTACACCTTTGCCCGTTAGAAAAAGAAGATTTAGATTTCATATATAACATGAGAATTAATCCAAACATCATGGACTATTGGTTTGAAGAACCTTATACAACGAAGGAAAAAATGGTTAAGGAGTATGAGAACTCGCTTAATAGTGATTCGCATCGATCGTTTATACTGTATCACTCAAATGAGAGAGTTGGTTATCTTGGGCTATTTGATATTGACCAACGCCATCGGAATGCAGAGTTTGCTATTATGTTTGATCCCGCTCACCAAGGTAAAGGTTACGCAGCACCAGCTACAAGACTAACCGTTGAGTATGGTTTTAATCAGTTAAACTTAAATAAAATCTTCCTATACGTCGTCAAACATAATGAAAAAGCCATTCATCTTTATGAAAAAGTTGGGTTCAAAGTTGAAGGGGAGCTGAAAGAGCACTTCTTCGTTGATGGAAGTTATCACGACGCCTTGATGATGGGATTGTTGAGAAAAGATTATAACAGTAAGAAGTTTGAAACATGAACTGAGATCGTCTATACGGTCTCAGTTCTTTTTTGATTATTTTTCCTAAAAGTAGTTGCAAATAAGATTTGTTGTGTATATAATGTGTATATAGTATATATACATTATGTAAGCACACTGATCAGTAAAAAGAGGGATAAAGATGCAGATTATTATTTCAAATAGCTCCAAAGAACCAATTTATGAACAGATTATAAACCAAATCAAGTCTACGATTTTATCTGGTGACTTAAAAGAAGGGGCAGCCCTTCCATCAATACGTCAGTTGGCAAAGGACTTGCAAATTAGTGTCATTACGACGAAGCGGGCTTATGAAGAGTTAGAGAAATTAGGGTTTATTTATTCGATTGTTGGTAAAGGTTCGTTTGTGGCTGAGCAAAATTTAGAAGTGATTCGTGAGAAAAAACTAAAAGTAATTGAAGAACAGTTAAGTGCAGTAATTGTAAATAGCAAAGAGATCGGGTTGTCTTTTGATGAATTACAAGAACTGTTAGAGCTTTTGTATGAGGAGTGAGTTGTATGGAAAGTGTAATTGAATTAAAAGGTGTAAAGAAGTCGTTTAAAGGATTTTACATTGACAAGATTGATTTAGAAGTGAAAAAAGGTTTTATTACAGGATTTGTTGGAGCAAACGGAGCAGGGAAATCATCGACCATTAAGATGATGATGAACCTATTAAAACCAGATCATGGTGAAGTGAAAGTTTTCGGTTTGGACTATAAAACACATGAGAAGGAAATTAAAGAGCGTATTGGTTTTGTATATGACGGTAATGTTTTTTATGAAGGGTTAAACTTGAAAGATATTAAACGTATTGTTGCACCGGCTTACAAAAGTTGGGATGATGATATATTTTATTATTATATTAATAGGTTCGATTTGCCGGTTAATAAAGCGATGAAAAAGTTTTCAAAAGGGATGCAAATGAAAGCTTCATTAGCGATTGCTTTGTCACATCATGCGGAATTGATTATCATGGATGAACCGACTGCAGGGCTAGACCCAATTTTTAGGCGTGAATTCCTTGATTTACTACAAGAATTAATGGTTGATAATAATCTTACAATTTTCTTTTCTTCACACATTACAACAGACTTGGACCGAATTGCAGATTATATCGCATTTATTCAAGACGGAGATTTAGTGTTTAATCAATCGACTGAAGAAGTAGCTGAGAATTATGCGATTGTAAAAGGAGAATTAGACCTTTTAGATCGTGACACGGAGAAAGCTTTTGTGGAAGTTCGCCGTGCTTCAACTGGATTTGAGGCATTAACGGATAATTTAAAGCTAGTAGAAGATACTTTTGGGGATGCTGTTGTCATTGAGCATGCAACACTGGAAGATATTATGTACTACTTAAAAGGGAGGATACAACATGTTTAATTTAATTAGACGTGATGCGATCTTACAAAAGAAGTTTTTATTAACGTTAATTATTCCTTTTGCTTTGTTTTTTATAATAACTGATTCACACCCTGCTTTAATTGTTTTAGTTATTAGTATTTTCATTCCTTTTAATGCATTTTATTATGATGAGAAGGCAGAGACGAATATTTTATTGAACTCTTTACCTTATACTCGTAAGGAAATAATTGCTTCACGTTACCTTGGAACGGTTGTATACATGTTATTAGTGGTTGGCCTGACATGTTTACTGTTGGTAGCTTTTAATAAGCCTTTTACATTAGCGGATATTGCATTTGGTAGTGGCTTGTTTTTAATTTATGCTGCTTTGACATTTCCAATCTTTTATATATTTAAACCTGGCAATTTAACGATTGTTGTGATCGTTATCTTTTTAGTATTTGCCGTTTCTGGACAGATAATAATTCAGAATATAGATAGGCTCTTACCTACGGTTTCGGATTTCATAATTAATACATCTAATACAGTATTATATATGGGAGGAGCTGCGATTGTTATAACGACTTATATTTTGTCGTGGATAGCTTCTACTATCATTTATCAACGGAAATCTTTATAGGAAAGTCTTATTTGTAGAGAAGGTGAATTTCGTGTTTAGAGAAACTGTGCAAAATGTCCTTAACTATTTAAGTGAAGTAAATGAGCTTTATCAGTCAATCGGGATCTTTTTATTGTCTTTAATTTCATTTGTTGAATCGCCAGGTGGTGCAGCAATCGGAACGTTGATTGGCTTACCGATCATAATTACATTAATGATAAGTATTTTAGGGAACTGGTTGTCGCTAATGATGATCATTTTGCCATTTAATGCATGGCTCGTTCGCTTTCGAGCGTCGAAACAAAAAGGGTTTATTCATAAAAGAGCTAATAAAGCGAAAGAAAGGTATGAAAAATATGGTGTTCCA
The DNA here is from genome assembly GCF_000269905.1 of Alkalibacillus haloalkaliphilus C5. GTDB lineage: Bacteria > Bacillota > Bacilli > Bacillales > Alkalibacillaceae > Alkalibacillus > Alkalibacillus haloalkaliphilus_A. The sequence goes on along the minus strand of NZ_AKIF01000036.1, from coordinate 6,539 downwards.
GGTGTAGCGCTACTTGCCCCATTAGTCGCTTCTGGACATATTGCTGCTTTTGCTTCACTTGCAGCTGGCGCAAGTAAAAGAACAGTCGTTTTTTGGCATGTCATCAGTATTATCATTTGGGGTTTAATTGGTGCAGGTTTGGGCACTTATTTTGTTCATGATATCATGAATTGATTGAATTTAGGTATTTATAATTCTTTTCACTCCTATCTGACATTGAATTACAAATAATGTAATTTATAAATCCGTTCACAATGAATATTGTCACCTTCTTTATCCAAACTAAACATAAAGAAAGGAGTGAAAAGAATTGGATATGAACCATTTTAAATTAATACTAACAAAAGCAATCGCATCATTTATTCTTTTGTATGTGATTTTAGGTTTCGGTTATCAAGTGACTTTTGCTAATGTTTTATTCATTACATTAATATTAGGTGCGATCTCCTACATTATCGGTGATTTGCTTATATTATTGCGAACTAATAATACAGTTGCCACTATTTCGGATTTCTTCCTATCCTTTGTTGTCCTTTATTTAATGCTAGGTTTTATTATGCCAGGAGGACCAATATTTCAAGCTTCATTAATTTCTGCAATCGGAGTAGCTGTATTCGAGTTGTTCTTTCATATGTTCGTTAAGCGAGATTATGAAGAAAGTGAACAAAGAGATGTCACAGAAAAGAGACAGCAAAATTACCAACTACAAACGGAGGTATCTGACGAATTGGAACCAAAACATGAACGTAAAAATCAACATTCCGAATACCGTAAAACGAAAAACGAAGTGGCTGATGAGTTAAACCCAGATGACTTTGATGAAAGAACTGGCCGCCCGAGAAGCGGACGTCTAAATGATGATATTACAGATGAATTAAACCCAGATGATTTAGATGAGCGAAAATAATTTGCCCATATAGCAAGCACTAATGCCCCCCTAAAATTAGTTTTAGGGGGGTTCTATGTAAATATATTATGTTGTGATTAACCAAGGGTGTGAAACTGTGAACATTGTATTTGAAGCGTTAATAATGGTTTTAGCAGGGTTACTATTACTTCGGCTTGCTGGTCGAAAATCTATATCACAAATGACTTTAGCACAAACTGTTGTCATGATCTCTATTGGTTCAATTATCATACAGCCAATAGTTGAGACAAGCTTATGGAAGACAACTGTTGCAGCAGCTGTTTTTATATTAACTTTAATGTTGCTTGAATATTTACAGATTAAATTTAATGCGGTAGAAAAGTTTATTACCGGTAAATCAAAAGTAGTAATTGAAAATGGGGTACCAAATGAAAGGAATCTGAAGAAATTACGTATTACAGTTGATCAGCTGGAAATACGTTTGAGGCAACAAGGGATTAGCAGTATTGCAGATGTTAGCATAGCTACATTAGAGGCAAATGGGCAGTTAGGTTATGAATTAATACCTGATGCTAAGCCCTTAACGGTTAAAGAGTTTAAAAGGTTAATGAACACATATATGAATGCTAAGTTTCCGTTAAATAACGAAGAGAAACCGAAACATAACATATTTGAAGAGCTTACTGAGGAACAAGACTCAAACACAAATTCAACACACTATGATCATCCGGACCATTTGAAATAAGCTGAAACCCTCTTTATTTTACAATTCTATTATACCATAATTTAGTAATAATTATTAGGCTACAATTCAAGTGAGAAACCCCTTATGATGGTCATACACCATTACTTAGGGGGTATTAAATGTTAGGGTTAAGTAAAAATGAAGTGAAGCTTGTCAGTTACAACCCAGAATGGCCTCAACTATTCCAACAAGAAAAACAACTGCTACAAAACTTGATAGGAGAACACGTCTTAGGTATTGAGCACATTGGCAGTACAGCTATAAAAGGTTTGAAGGCAAAACCGATTATTGACCTTGTCATTGGGTTAAAAAGTTTAGAAGATGTTCAATTACTGGGCCTAAAAAGAATGAGTGAAGCGAATTATTACATGTTACAGAAGCAAGAGATAGAAGGGAAAATTGTCTTTGCAAAGTTTCCTTATATAAAAGACGAAGATTATACGAAGACTCATTTTCTACACGTCGTTGAGTATAATGGTGATTGGTGGAATGCACACATTCAATTTCGAGATCGACTGAATACTGATAGAAGCCTTGCTAAAGAGTACGAAGCACTTAAGTTGAACTTAGCAAAAGAACACCCTAAAGATGTAATCGCTTATGCTGAAAGTAAAGAATCGTTTATCCAATCTGTTTTAAAATAATAAAAAGAGGCTGTCTCAATAGCGAGACAGCCTCTTTTTATGCTCTTCTTACATTTAGTATTACGTGATAAATTATGATTAATATCGTCCCTACTAAAGCAAAGACGCCTAATACGGTATAAAGTGCATTAGCACTATAGTGATCAATAATAGGTCCACCTATGAGCGATCCAATAATACCTGATATACCGAAAAAGACAGTGTGGAACATAAGGTGACCAGTTCCTTGGACGACTTTTGGTATTAGTCTTGTAATGTAATCAAATGCTGCTAAATAAAGAACAGCAAAAGTTAGACCATGTAAAAACTGTAAGGCGATTACTACCCAAGGGTCGTGGATCATTCCAAATAAGAACCATCGAATCGTATAAAGGACTCCAGCTACAATAATGAACATTAGCGTGTGATATTTCCTAAACCAGAAGGCGGCTGTAGCAAATATAGCAGCTTCACTGATCACACCGACAAACCAAGAGATCCCGACTAAACTTTCTGTTCCACCTAATTCAATGATGTAAATGCCGATAAAGCTATCACTCGTACGATGTGAGATCGTAATGAACATGATAAATAGTAAGAATAGCATTAAACGTTTGTTTTGAAAAAGTAGTTTAACACTTTTAAGGCTAACCGATTCTTTAGAAGGTTCTGTATCTGTCAGTCGAAAAGCAACTAAAAGAGCTAATGAGCCAAACAATAAGTAAGGCCAAATGATGTTATCTATTCCAGCCCACGTTAAGTACTGACCAGCAAGGAGTGCAGACACAGCAAAACCGATTGACCCCCACGTTCTAATCGTTCCAAATGAAATTGAGAGTTCATCTGCGCGACGTTGAGCTAAACTATCACCAAACGCCCCAACAGGTGCAGAAAAGAAATACAAAAAGAAAGCAAATGCCAGGACTAGTCCTAAGCTGTAAACATTAAAAAAGACGATACTGAATAATAGTAAAGATGATAGTAAAATGATTAAAATACGTTTAACGGTCTTGAACTTATCACTCATATAGCCCCAAAACGGCTCGGATATAAGTGCAGCCAAGGGACCAATCGCAAGTACCCAACCAATTTCAGTACCGCTCAACCCTATCTCTTCTTGTAAATATATTGGTATATAACTTAATATAATGGTATTTGTCGCAAAAAACGCGAATAAAAACGTTTTTAGTGGTGTTAATGATTTATGTTGTGACATAGAACTTCTCCAATGCTTGTTTTCCTATGTCATCATATCATTAATGAAGTAAATTAAACAGCTTTAATTGCGTCTTCAACGGCTTGGTTGCCCTTAACAACTTTAAATGATTTTCCGATCGTATTGTCATTCTCTAAAGCAGCTTTAATGACTTTTGCGACATCTTCACGTGGTACTTCTGTTGGTTCGATTTTCCCTGAAAGGCTAACTTGGCCTGTTCCTTCATCATTTGTTAACAGACCTGGGTGAACAATCGTGTAATCAAGATTAGTGTCTTTTAGCCATTCGTCAGCATAGTGTTTCGCTGCAACGTAAGGCGCGAATGATTCGGGTGCTGATTGAATCGCTTCACGTGTCGTATCAAATGAACTAACCATAATAAACCGTTTTACATTGGCTTGTTTACAAGCTTCAATCGTTTTAACCGCACCATCTAAGTCGATCATGATTGTTTTATCTTTGCCAGTGTGTGGACCAGAACCAGCTGCGAAAACAATCGCATCGACATCTTCTGCTGCTTTCTTTACATCTTCAATGTCTCCTTCTAAATCTACGACAGCTACATCTGCGCCGAGATCTTTGAAAAATGCTGCTTGGCTCTTCTTTCTAATCATTGCTTTTGCCTCTAATTGCTCACTTTCTTGAATGAAAGTGACTAAATGTTTTCCAATTTGACCGTTTGCTCCGACGACTAAAACTTTTTTCATATTCTCACCCTTTTAAAGTATTATCTTCATCGTATAAATAAGTTAAGGTTAATGTCTAGAAATAAGCTTACAGAAAAATAAGGAGATGGATTGAATGCATCTCCTTAATGTTCATCTTTCTTTTTAGTTAATATTTTTTTATCGATTGTGCCAGGTGGTTCCTCTAACCAGTTGTTTTTAATCATAAGCTCGGCTCCGTCTAGTGCGTATCTTGCAACTTCAACTGAAAGCCTTTCGTAGTTAACAATTAAATCAAGACGTTGACTTGCAGCAGCAGCTGTTGAATAGTTTCCGATCCCTGCAGCTGCTAAAAGTGACATATGAAACATGTTTAATTTATCAGAGAACGGCGCTGTCGTTGAATCTGTTACTCCGATATCGGATGAATTCGGTGGTGAAATGTCATTATTTGTTAAGTACTTAGTAAAGACCTCGACGTGTTTTTGTGAAATTTCTTTACCTCTAACCATCCATTCTTGAACTTTCTCATTCGATGATGTTTGTGCGAAGCTTTGTGATAATTTGCTACCAATTGTGTTCGTTTGAATATTCATAAATAGATGAGATATTTCTACAGTATTTAATGGACGTTTTTGACTTAACGGATTTAGTCCAGCTAAATAAGATTTGTTGTCGATAAAGTCAGTTGATGTTGGATAGTTCACATAAGGTGGTCTAACGAAAATTCCTTTGTCTAACAACGTTTGGGTCGTTCGGTCATATAACTCTGAAGACTCTTGAAGACACTCAATAAAATAATTTCTTATATCTTTACGAGCGCTCATTGAAATGAATCCGCCATATGAAACTAAACCTACTCTAGCCATCTGGTTAACATAAGTAAGCACAAAGTGGTCTGTGTAAAGTCTTGCTGCATTTAAGTTTACGTCGTTTTCATAGTTGAAGGCTGTCGGCAGAGGGAGTTTCTCAGATTTAAAAAAGTCGGTTAAAGTTTGTATATGTTGAGTTGATAATTCTAATGAGAATTGGATAATCTCTTTAATATCATCATCTTCAACATGTTGTAGTAGATAACTTAATACACATTTAGACATACTGTCGTTCATATATGCTGTCCAAGCACCTGTAATCTCAGCTGAAGTTAACCTCGGTTGATTTTCCATAATAATTAAGCCTCCATATTGTTATATACCTGTAGTGTTAACAATATAATGATGAGTTATGAATATACTTTTTTTCTAATAAAAAACTTTGACATTAAAGCATTAATCACATACGATATTTAAAGCAGTAAAAACATATAGATTTACTGAGGATTAAAGGGAGGTGTTATCATGAAGCGTTTGTTAAAAATATATTGGGAAACGTCACTTATAATGAAGATCACCATTGGATTACTATTAGGGGTTATTGTAGGATTTACTATGACCAAAGAGGCAATCCCGTATGTAGAGCCTTTTGGAGACCTTCTATTACGATTATTAATGTTTTTAATTTTACCGCTTATATTGTTTACGTTAATTGTCGGAATTAATCAGGCACATATAAGAGATGTTGGAAGAATGGGTGGTAAAGTATTTGGCTATTACGCTGTTACTTCAGCCATGGCAATTATCGTAGGTTTAGCTGTAGCATCTTTGTTCTCACCAGGTCAAGGCATGACGCTTGACGGTGGAGAAGCTTATGAAACGACTGAACACCCAGGGGTAGCTAATGTCTTGTTAAATATCGTACCAGATAATATTGTGACAGCTTTTACAGAACTGAATTTGTTAGGAATTATATTTACCGCTTTAGTATTTGGTATAGCCATTTCTTATTTAAGGTCGTCTGAAAACTTCAGTCAATCAGGTGAAACTTTATATAATATTATTGAAGCGTTGAATGAAGCGACATTTAAAATTATGCACGTCATCTTGCAATACGTTCCAATTGGGGTATTTGCGATCATTGCGACGACGGTAGCAAGTCATGGAATGGGTACGATTATTTCACTTGGAGAGTTCGTACTCGTTCTCTATGTAGCATTATTTGTACAACTTGTGCTTTACTTAATAATATTAAAGTTTACGGGTTCTTCACCATTACAATTCCTGAAGTCAGCTAGAACACCAATGCTTACTGCTTTTGTTACGCAAAGTAGCGCGGGTACGTTGCCGCTAACGATGGATGCTGCGCGAAAAATGCAGCTTCATAAATCGCTTTACAGCTTTAGCTTACCGTTTGGTGCAACGATTAATATGGACGGTGCAGCCATTAGAATTGCAGTGTCAGCAGTGTTTGCATCGATGGTAATCGGCCAACCGTTAGTCATTTGCTGAAATGTTGACGGTTGTCATTGTTGGAACACTTGCATCGATTGGTACAGCCGGTGTTCCGGGTGCTGGAATTGTAATGATTGCAACAGTGTTCGTCCAGT
>NZ_AKIF01000035.1 GCF_000269905.1 Alkalibacillus haloalkaliphilus C5 | reverse complement strand
TATCGTATCAATTATCAACGATCTCTCGTCAAGATCAACCGTTAAGCCTAGACTCACTGATTTATCCAAATGATCAAATCGAGGTTAAAGAACAGCAGGAAAAACAATTTATTTTCCAAGATTTGTTTCGCTTTATCGATATTGATATGAATGAGACGAAAGGTAAACATTTCAAGTTATATCGAAATGACGAAGAAGTTGGCTTTACTGAATCCATTTTTGACGGTGATCAATTAAATATTAAATGGGTAGAAATGACTCAATCACATTCATAACAAATTTATATAACCGATAGCTTTAGGAAATAACTTTTGCTATCGGCTTTTGTTTGCTAAAATAAAGGTAATGAACTATTCATTTGGAGGTACAACATGCCAACTCCTAGTATGGAAGATTATATTGAACAAATATACATATTAATTGATCAAAAAGGATATGCGAGAGCTTCAGATATTGCTGAACGTCTATCGGTCCACCCATCGTCTGTTACGAAAATGGTCAAAAAATTAGACGAAAAAGACTATCTTCACTATGAAAAATATCGAGGGATTGTTTTAACGGATAAAGGAACAAAGATCGGAAAACGGTTAGTCTATCGACATGAATTGTTAGAACAGTTTCTTGAAATTATCGGTACGGAAGAAGATAGTATTTATGAAGAAGTAGAAGGAATTGAACATCACTTAAGCTGGGATAGTATATTCAGAATTGGTGACTTAGTTGAGTACTTCCAAGAAGACTCTGAGCGTTTAAAAGCATTACAGGCGATTCAAGAACGCAATAGTAATAAGGAGTAAATAGAGCCTGGGACAAAACTAAGCACTAATACACAAAACCCGAACGAAATCATATTTTGACTTCGTTCGGGTTTATCTCATCGCTCCATCAAAATGCTTCGCTTTCCGTGGGCGGCTGCCCAACTAAACTAATTGGCTAATTGTTCGTGTTTTCATTACAATCCAAACCTTTTGTCCCAACCTCGTCTATTTGTTTATATTAATTATTTCGTTTCTTCTTCTAACTTTTTAGCTGTAATATCAAAATGAGAAGCGTGGAATTTAACTTCGCCGTTTTTAATATAAAACACTTGTGGTGATTCATGTTTAATATCAAAATGCTCTGCAACTAAGTTTGAAAGTTCTCGATTTTCTTGAATGTGAATAATATAAGCTGGCAGTTCAGTTTGTCCTGTGAAGTTCTCAAATTGATTTTTTGCGTCACTACTAATAGGACAAGTTAAACTATGCTTAAGTAATAAAGCTTCTTCTTGTTCTAATATGTTCTTTAACTCATCTTGAGCCGTAATTTGTTTTACTGTCATGATTGTTGCCCCCTAGAATTTTTATCTCACTAAAACTAAAATATAAAAGGGTTGTTAGTTTTGTCAACTAACAACCCTTATTATATTTATCCTTGTTGAGAGCGTTCATACAGTTCATTTGCTTCTTGGCGCTCTAATTCTTCTGTTGCTTCTTCAATTGCATCAGCGATATCTTGCGCAACATCTTCGCCTTCGTTTAACGCTTGATCTTTTAGTTCGTTCACTTTATCTTGAAGCTGCTCTTTAGTCTCATAAAAGCGTTCTTGGAATTCTGTACCTTTTTCATAAGCAACGTCTTTCCACTCATCTGCACGCTCTCTAACTTGTTGTGCTCCAGTATTAATATCTTGTCTTAGTTCTTTACCTGATTTTGGTGCAAATAGTAATGCAACCGATGCTCCTACAATACCACCAATTAAAGTACCAATCATAAAGTCTTTACTATTAATGTTCTCTTCTGTTCTTTGTTTTTTTTCGCTCATTCCAATTCCTCCTTAGACCCTTAATTTATTGACCTTTATATTTCTTCCACAAATGAATTGCAGCCTCTCCCCATTTAATCGTTTGAGAAGTTTGGGCAGCATGTTCATTAGCTTGCTCCTGTAATTCATCAGACAATTTCTGTAATGAATCATTAAATTGATTCACAGTATATCCTATTCCTTTTATCCCATCAAATAAAACATCTACTTTTTCAGTTTTACTTGTTATGTCTTCAGCAAGGCGATTTGTTTTATTTAATAATAACTCGGTTTCTTTCGTAATGCCTTCCATTTGTTTCTCGAATCCTTCCATCGTGTTCGCCGTATGATGTAACGTACGCCTAACCGACTTTAATGTCGTCGCAATGTAATATACAAGTACAATAAATCCGATAGCAAAAGCAATAGCAGCGATTAGTGCAGCAATATGTAATAAATTCAACTGATTCATCCCCTTCCATTAATACTTAATATATTTAATCTATACCCGGATTTTATTCTTGTCAAACTTATTAGTGAATTTATTTTCTTATTTCAGTATAATGGTATCATAACTTATAACGATTTGTAGAGTAGAGGAGGAACGAATTATGCGTGACCCAAGAATTAATAAACTAGCAGACTTACTAGTAAACTATTCCGTTAAACTTCAAGAAGGTGAAAAACTTTTAATTGAAAATACGGGTATTCAACGAGAGCTAGTAGCAGCAATTGTAGAAAAAGCATACGAAGTAGGTGGACACCCATTTGTAGAATTAAAAGATCCTAAGATTATGCGCACACTACTAAAAGGTGCAAATGAAACACAAATGAAAGCTTGGGAGCGATACGAAGCCACTGTTATGGAAGACATGGATGCTTACATAGCCATTCGCTCTGGTGATAATATTAACGAACTATCCGATGTGCCAAGCGGAAAGAATAAAATCTTTGGCCAAACTGTTATGAATGTTCATAGACAGATCCGCGTACCAAAAACTAAATGGTGCGTCCTACGTTATCCTAATGAGTCAATGGCTCAATTAGCAGAAATGAGTACAGAAGCCTTCGAAGACTTCTACTTCAATGTTTGTACATTAGACTATGAAAAAATGAATAAAGCTATGGACGCTTTAGTTAAAAAAATGGAAGAAACTGATGTGGTTAAAATCACTGGCCCTGGTACTGACTTAACATTCTCTATTAAAGATATACCCGTCATTAAGTGTGCAGGAGAAATGAACATACCTGATGGTGAAGTGTATACTGCGCCAGTCCGAAATTCAGTAAACGGAACAATTACTTATAATACACCTTCACCTTACCAAGGCTTCACATATGAGAACGTTCAGTTAACGTTAGAAAATGGTAAAATTGTTGATGCGCAAGCCAATGATTCCAAACGAATTCAAGAAGTGTTTAATACAGATGAAGGGGCACGTTATATCGGGGAGTTTGCAATTGGTATTAATCCTTATATTCAACACCCGATGAAAGACATTTTATTCGATGAAAAGATTGATGGCAGCTTCCACTTCACACCTGGGCAAGCCTATGAAAATGCCTATAATGGAAATGATTCATCGATTCACTGGGATATGGTTAATATTCAACGTGAAGACTACGGTGGCGGTGAGATGTATTTCGACGGAAAGCTTATACGAAAAGATGGCCGTTTCGTCATTCCAGAATTAGAAGGACTGAATGCCGATCAATTAAAAGCATAAAGATTGGGAGTGAGCTGAGTCTCACTCCCTTTTTTATTTTTGAGCGGAGCGCTGATAAAACTGCCGCGAACGCCGATAAATTCACGCGAACGCTGATAACACTCCCGTGAGCGCCGATAAATTCACGCGAACGCTGATAACAATCCCGCGAGCGCCGATAAACCCTAGCATGTGACTACAAAAAACCAGCTAGCACTTTTATAAGTTCACTAGCTGGATCAGTATATTACGCTAAAGCTTTGAAAGCTTCTTGGTATTTCTGAATATCACCTGCACCCATAAATAAAATAACACTATTTTTATGGTGCTGTAATGTTTCAGTATTATTTTCTGGCAAGATTTCTGAGCTTCAATTCTCTTTTGTAGATCATTAATAGTTAAGTTACCATCTTGTTCACGTGCTGAACCAAATATATCACATAAATAGATATGATCTGCTTTTGATAAGCTTTCAGCAAACTCATCTAAAAATTTACGTGTTCTCGTATACGTGTGAGGCTGAAATACAGCTACGACTTCTTTATTTGGATATTTCTTACGAGCTGAATCAATTGTTGCTTCGATTTCAATTGGGTGGTGCGCATAATCATCAATAATGATTTGGCCATCTTTCCATTGTGTTTCAGTAAACCGGCGCTTAACCCCTTCAAAAGTGTAAATCCTTTTAATTTGTTCTGTTGAAAATTTTTCGTAGTCGCATAAAGCAATGACACTCAAAGCATTTAGTACGCTGTGATTCCCGTAAGTTGGAATGATAAACGTATCGAAAAAGGTTCCTCTTACGAATACATCAAACGTCGTACCTTCTTCTGATTCTTTAACGTTTTTTGCTTGAAAATCATTTTCATCAGAGAAACCGTAATATACGACTGGCACCTTAGCTTGTATTTCCTGAAGTTTCTCATCGTCACCACAAGCGATGATCCCTCTTTTAACTTTTAATGCCATTTCTTGAAAAGCAGCAAACACATCATCTAAATCTTTAAAATAATCAGGATGATCAAAGTCTACATTCGTCATAATTGCATAGTCCGGTTCATATGCCAAGAAATGTCGGCGGTATTCACAAGCTTCGAATGCAAAGTATTGACTGTCTGCACGTCCACGCCCCGTTCCATCGCCAATTAAGTATGAAGTAGGTACATTTTCACTTAACGTATGTGCTAATAAACCAGTTGTCGATGTTTTTCCGTGAGCTCCAGTTACGGCGATACTCGTATAATTTTCCAAATACTCTCCTAAAAACTCATGATAACGATAAAATGGTACGCCTAACTGTTTAGCACGAACAATTTCTTCATGTTCATCATTAAACGCATTACCTGCGATCACTATTTGACCTTCTTGAATATTATCTTCATTAAATGGCAAAATACTGATATCTTTTTGTGCTAGAGCTTCTTCAGTAAAGAATGTTTTTTCAATATCTGATCCTTGCACAACTTTGCCTGAATCATGCAAGATGTGTGCTAATGCACTCATTCCCGTTCCTTTTATGCCAATAAAATGGTAAGTCGACATTAATCGAACCCCCGTTTGTCTTCATTCTGTTATTAGTATATGTCTATATTATGAAATTGCTTTTTTCATTATAGCAGAATTATTAAGATTATCCAGTATGTATTTTGACAATTGTTATAACATCTCTATTACGTTTTATTTACAGTTAATAATGATGTTTTAATTTATAATATTATTTACCTAATTCTTCTGTTTAAAACGTATGAAAATGCATAATCCAATTATGCTACTCACATAAAAAAGCGAATGATTTCAAACTCAATCATTCGCTCGTATAATCGACTTTTTCTAACCGTGGGTTCGGAGAGAATTTACGACCTTGCTTAGCTTCATGTTCATTATTCAAAAGTACATTGTCCCCGGTAAAGCCGATTTTCATTTTAAGTAAATTGCTTCCTACTCCATACATATCAATTGGGACGTGTAATGACTCGAAACGTTTAATTTTCTCTTCAGTAAAACCACCGCTAGCCACGATTTTCACATGTTTAAAGCCTTCATCGTCCAACGCTTTACGTAAAGCAAAAATAAGTTGTGGGTTAACACCTCTTGGATCAAATGAGCCCATCAAATGTTGATTTCTAAAGAAGTATTTATCAACCATATTTTTAGATGTATCAACACGCACACCTTTTAACTCATCTTTAAACTCTCGTGCAACTTTTAGTGAATCTGTAATAACATCATTATTATAGTCAACTAAAGCAATTAATTCATCATCAGGAAACGTTTCCTTATACGACTGTGTTGCTTTAACAATATCACCTTTAAACATTTGGACAAGAGCATGCGGCATTGTTCCAATACCTTGCTTACCCCACCATTCATTCATGGCATGAGTGGCTTGTGCGGTTGAACCACCAATGTAAGCAGCATATCCATCACCAGCTTGTTGGGTATAATGATCATCACGATCACCCATGAAAATGACTGGTTTTTGTTCACCTGAAATTCCTGCAGCATTAACGACCTCGTAGACATTAGTCGCCACAGATGTCCTTCTACCTAAAATTCCATCAACAATACCTTCTAAGTAGCCGAAGTCTTGATAACGGCCAGTAACAGTCAATACAGACTCATATGGGCTAACTTTATCACCGTCTTGTAATGAATAGATTTCTAGATCCTCTGGGTTGTCGGCAAACGTGTGTAATAAAGCAATTGCTTCGTCTGTCCCACATAAAACAGCATTCTTCTTTTGGAAAAACTGCATTGTCACAACATTATCAGCAAGATGTTCTTCAACAATTTTCTTTGTCTTTAAAAAATATACTGCTGAGAACCAACCGTCTTTGATTCGATCATCAAACTTGAAGGTTTTATTTGTTAAGCGTTTAATTTTACCTTGTTGCTTTAATTCGAATTCTTTCATCGTAGACCCCTCATCCACTATTATTAATCAATCAAACAACATTACACTTCATACATAGTAACTTGAAATGGTTCGCCAGCTTTTTCTTGTTCGTTTAATACTAAAATACCTTTTTCCTGAGGTGCATTTGGTAAATTCAATTCTCTGGCTGCACAAATCATTCCAGTTGATGGTACACCTCTTAACTTAGAATCTTTAATTTCCATTCCGCTTGGCATAATAGCCCCAACTTTAGCTACGACAACCTTTTGACCTTCCGCTACGTTCGGAGCACCGCAAACGATTTGTAATTGTTCATCGCCTACATTAACTTGGCAAACATTTAGCTTGTCAGATTCTTCATGTTTACTCACTTCTTCTACTTCACCAACAACAAACTTAGGTGATACATCAATATGGAGTTCTTCATCAAGTCCATTTTCTTTAAAAATCGTCTCTAATTGTTCAACAAATTCTTGATTGATGTTAAGCAGCTCGTAACGGTTAACTTCTAAGTAGTCAGAAATGCCGAAAACGTTGTAAGCTACCGGTTCATTTGTCGCTTCAATCGCAATACGTGTCACTGATCCGTAAGAAGTCGTTGTAATTTTTTCTTCTGTTTGTTTAAGTGTTAAAACTAATACGTCTCCAATACCTTCACGGTTATAAACTACTTGCATCTTCTCTACTCCTTATCATCTTCACGTTTTTTTTGAGCTAAAATAAAGATTGGTTCTAATTGGTCACCTTCATATAAGAAAGGTAAAGATGTAATTGGGATTCGACCTTCTGCAAAAAACTGCATCATCATTTGAGCTAACACGTCATAGCCGACTTTGTTACGAATATCAGCAAAAATAATAACATCTTGATGTGGTACACCGATTGCTAATTCGCCTTCAATTTTTGCTTTCATTTCTTCAATTAAAGCTTCATTTAAAATACGACTAGCATCATAGCCGTCATTAGTAGATAAGAAATAAAAGGTGTTGCCAGCGACTTCATCTTGTTTCATATCTGTCGGAAGTCTTCTTACATTAAACATAGCAACTTCACGTATGCGTTCATACTCCCAGTTTTCTCTTTTCATCATCTCTTCGTCAACTAACCGATAAGATTTACCTAAATCTAATGCATAATAAACTCTTGTTTCGGCTGTATGTTCAGTATATACAAGTGGTACACCATCATTTGATTCAGTCGGAAATGAACCTGAGCGTATGACAGGGAAGATTTGATTTTCTTTCCCTTCTAATGTTTGCTCTTCATTCATGATCTTCAATGCCTCTGTAATATGTGACACAAGCTCATCGACTGCTTCATCTTTTCTGTTTTCCCACTTGGAAATGACACCTGGCAGTGAAATCGTTACACCTTGTCCACTATGCTTCCACTCTACCCTAAATGTATCTTGATCTTTATCAAAAATCGTCTTCCATTCATCACGATTAAACTGTTCTTCTAGCTTCTTTTTCATTTTAATACTTGTCATTTTCATTATTTTGCCCCCTTTATCGAAGCACACTAGCCATTATTTTACCATGTATTACTGACCGAGAAAAGCTAACGGCTTATTGGGATGAAAAATTAAGCATCTAACTTTAAATCACCATCTTTTATGAAACCTTTTTTCCTTAACGCTTCAGAAATAAATATACTAATAATTGCTGGCCCAACGATTAATAACATGATTAAAATTATTAATAACTCTATGGAAAAGCCCATCGTTTCAAATGCCATAATAGGTCCAACGAGCCCACTCGTTCCCATACCAGCACCGATTGCATTATTTTCTAAATGTAGCCACACGGTTGCAACAGGGGCTAAAACTATTCCTGCCGCTGTTGGCGGTAAGAGAATTATAGGCTTACGAACAACGTTAGCAATTTGCAGCATCGAAGTTCCAATCCCTTGTGATACAACACCCGATATGCCATTCTCACGATAACTACTTGCAGCAAAGCCAACCATTTGTGCTGCACAACCTACTGTTGCCGCACCTGCTGCTAAACCTTGCAAATCCAACATAACAGCGATCGCTACACTTGAGATTGGAGCTGTTAAAGCTAAGCCCATTAAACCAGCAACAACCATTCCCATTAAAAATGGCCTTAAGTCAGTTGCCCAATTAATAATCGCACCAAAACCTTCTAGAAAGGCTGAAATTGGTGGTCCTACAAATGAGGCTACAAAAAAACCAACTAAAATTGTGACAAACGGCGTGACAACGATATCTAACTTCGTCTCTTTGCTCACTAACTTACCTAATTCTACAGCTAACAATGCTGCGATAAAACTTCCAGCAGGACCACCACCAATATCTGCTGCATAACTTCCTGCAAAAAGTGCGCTATATAATACTAAAGGTGGTGCCTTTAAACCATGAGCGACAGCAATTGCAATAGCACCACCATAAATTATCGGCTGAGTAGCAAAATCACCAATTTGAACAAATGCACCTGGTAGAAGAGGGACTTCTCTCCCTAATGTTTGAATAATCGTACCGATGATTAAAGAAGCAAACAACCCTAATGCCATATAACTTAATGCGGTAATAAAATATTGATGAAACGATGGATTAACACCTTTTTTCTGTAAAAATGCTTTCACAGTAATAACCTCCGACAGTAGTTATTCTTCACCCTCATCTTCTTCGTTTTGTTCAACTGAGCTAATAATTTCGATCATAAGTTTCGCATCGTCTTCAACTTGGCTTAAATTCGTGATTGTAGACATTTTAATGCCACCAATGCCTAAATGAACTTCATATTGGTCATCACCATGCTCAATCGCATGAATGTATGCAAATGCTCCATCAGTTTCAATTGTTCTTAAAAAAATACCTTCATTTTCTATACGATTATAAAACCATTGACTGTTAGGTTCCTCAAACTCATTTACGAATAATACATAGGGTTGATCACCGTCATTAAAAACAACATTATGTGGATTTTCGTCTGTTACTTGAAAGTCTTCTGGTTTATAAGCATCAAATCTATCAAATGAATAGTTAGACTCTATATCTTCAGAAGATAAGACGACACTCCTTACCTCACTTTCAGCTTGACTGAATGCTTCTTCTGCTGATGGTGAGCATGCTGTTATGACAGCAACAATCAACATCAGAAGTAAAACTTTTATATAACTCAACTTCTTTCCCTCCAAGATCATAAAGTAATTTTTCTGATTAAACACTATTAACGCTTACCATTATATTAAAAAATAAAGCATATATATTTGACAAAATCTAGTTTTCTATTCACTATTAAATATAACAAACAAATAGCAAGGAGGTCATACAATGAATTTATCAATTTATTTAGCAGGACAAATTCATGATGATTGGCGTGAACAATTAAAACAAAAAGCTAAAGAAAAAGGTTTGAACATTAACTTTTACGGACCACAAGAAAATCATAGTCTATCTGATGATATTGGTGAAACTATTTTAGGCGAGCAACCTAACAACCTATACCGTGATGACGCCGCTTCTGGTATTAATAATTTTAGAACTGAGCTAATGATGCAAAAATCAGATGCGGTTATTGCACTTTTCGGTGAATCATATAAGCAGTGGAACACAGCAATGGATGCCGGTATTGCGATTGGACTTAATAAACCTTTAATTTTAATACATCCAGACTCTTTAATCCATCCTTTAAAAGAATTATCCAACAAAGCTAACGTCACTGTTGAAACAATCGACCAAGCAATTGATGTGCTAGCTTATACTTTTCAATAAACATAATTAAAGAGAGATGAAATAGGGTCTAACGACCTATTCATCTCTCTTTTTAATTTAACCGTTTTGTCTAATAGAATCAACTGTTGATTGATCAACTGACTTAACTAATTTAGTTAGTAACTCTTTAGCCGCTGCATAGTCATCGATATTAATAATAGATGAACTTGTATGGATATAACGAGAACAAATCCCTACAACTGCTGATGGAACTCCATCATTTGAAGTGTGAACGCGTCCTGCATCAGTTCCACCTTGTGAAATAAAGTATTGATATGGAATGTCATGTGTTTCAGCAGTATCTAAAATAAAGTCTCGCATACCGCGGTGTGTAATCATTGAACGGTCAAAAATACGTAGTAATGCACCTTTTCCTAATTGACCAAACTCTTGATCATCACCTTCCATATCATTAGCAGGTGAAGCATCAAGTGCAAAGAAAATGTCTGGATCAATCATATTAGCAGCAATTTGTGCACCTCTTAGTCCAACCTCTTCTTGAACTGTCGCACCAGAAAATAATGTATGAGCTAACTTTTCGCCTTGTAACTCTTTTAATAATTCAACTGATAATCCACAACCATAACGATTATCCCAAGCTTTAGCCATAATTTTCTTTTCATTAGCCATTTCTGTAAATGGGCATACAGGAATAATTGGCTGACCTGGCTTAACTCCAATTCTTTTAACGTCCTCTTCATCATCTGCACCAATATCAATTAACATATTTTTAATTTCCATTGGTTTCTTTCGTTGTTCTGGTGTTAAGTTATGTGGTGGAATTGATCCGATTACACCGTCAACTGGACCATTATCAGTCATTACTTGTACACGTTGTGCTAGCATGACTTGGTTCCACCAGCCGCCTAACGTTTGAAAGCGTAACATACCATTTTTCGTCACTTGTGTTACCATAAAACCGACTTCATCCATGTGACCTGCAACCATCACTTTAGGTCCTTCACCGTGACGGACTCCAAAGACGCCACCAAGCTTGTCTTGAACGACCTCATCAGAATATTTTTCTAATTCTTGACGCATAAATTGACGCACTTCATGCTCATGCCCTGGTGCACCTGGTAGTTCCGTTAAAGTCTTAAATAAACCTTTAGTTTCTTGATTCATTATGTATCACTCCAAGTTTTAGATTACTTATATTTATTTTAACAGAAAATTAACATTAATCCATCATAGTTTGCTGAAAGCTATTTTAATTTCTAGATTATTAAGCTTATAATGTAAGAAACAAACAATTTGGAGTGGTCTAAACATGAAATGGTATAAACTAATCGTACCAGCAGCAGTCGGGGCTACTGTTGGCGCTTATGTTGGCAAAAAAATTAAAGAACAATGGATTGTACCTGAAGTGGCTTTAAAACATGTTAAAGAGTTATTTAAACAAGATGGACCCATTAGTGGTTCTTGGATCTTAATGGAAAAAGAACGCTATAATAAAAATGGACAAGAATATATAGCTTACCAAGGCGGTATTTCTAGAACAGTTGATGGACAGACTCAACAATATAAGTTTTACGTTGATGCATCAACAGGTCAAATACTAGACTCTTATATGATCTAATCAACTAAAATTAAAGCACATAAAAACCCGAGCTCGACCGCCGTGTATATTGGTCATGCTCGGGTTTCTACTTACTCACTAGTATATTCGTATCGCTTACGTTCTAACTTCTCTTCAACTTGTCCTTCTTGATCAAAGCGAATTGCACGATAATAAGCATCGTGATAAAAAATAAACCACCGATTCTTCTCGTATGCTTCTTCTAACAATTCTTTCTTTTCATGCACACTAGTAACAGGGTAATCATCATAAGCTAATACCCAAAGAGGATTTTGGTGTCCATGTGTTGGCATTAAGTCAGCCATATGAACAAAAGATTCTTCATGACCATCATAATGAATGACACAATGTCCATTACTATGACCACCTGTATGCTTCATTGTAAAGCCAGGAAACACTTCATATGACCCATCAAAAATTTCAACTTGATGTTGCACCGGCTCCCAATTCTCTTTCCAATACGTGTTTTTTGAACGCATATTAGGTTTCTTCATTTCTTCCCACTCAATCTCTGATGTTACAATAGTTGCATTAGGGAAAGTTGAAGCAAGCTCACCTTGATCATTAATGTAGGTTAAGCCACTTGCATGGTCAAAGTGTAAATGTGTCATTAAAATAGTATCAATATCATGTACCGTTAAATTTAAAGCTTCCAATGACGAAACGACGTGAGATTCCTCTAAAACTCCAAAGTTACGTTTTAACTTTTCATTTAACTTGCCAAACCCAACACCTGAATCTACTAAAATGTTACGGTTATTTATTTGAATTAAAATAGGATCACATCTTAATTCAATTTGCTCTAGATCGTTGTGTGGGTATTTTTTGCTCCAAAGAGGCTTTGGCACGACGCCAAACATCGCACCACCATCCATGTGTGTCACACCGCCATTTAACCATGTTAACGTCAACTGATCAATTGTTAATTGTTCCATACACTCACCCTTTTTGTAAACAAAATCATTTATTTAAAAGATGCAATACAACGATAGATTGGCTGTCCTTTGTTAGAGAATTTCTCTTCATACTCTGTCATAACATTTGTCTCATCTTCTAAGGCGTGTAAATCTAGGGTAACATCTTCAAGTTTCATCCCAAACTGCGAAAAGCTTACCAAGCTATACTCAAATAACTTACGATTATCCGTTTTCATAATGATTTGACCTTCATCATGTAGAACACTTTTGTATTGCTCTAAAAATGTGTGAAAAGTTAAGCGTCTTTTCTCATGGCGTGTTTTAGGCCACGGATCTGAAAAGTTTAAATAAATGCGATCAACTTCATTTTCAGCAAACATATCTCGCAAATCTTGTGCATTTTCATGCATTAACTTCGCATTTGTTAGTTGTTGCTCTTTTATTTTCTCAATAGCACTCACTATAACGTTTTTGTCGCGTTCAATTCCGATAAAATTAAGATCAGAATTTTTTATAGCCATTCCTTCTATAAATCGACCTTTACCTGTCCCAATTTCTAAGGCGATTGGCTGTTGTTTTTCGAAAATTGAATTCCAGCTACCTTTTCGATCATATGGAGTTTGTTCAACTATTGCTGTATGTTCCTTAATATATCCTTCAGCCCATGGTTTATTTCGTAGTCTCATAATGACACCTTTCTTTTCTTGTTTGTCTCATTTTCCATTATACAATAAAAATATCTATATCCAAGAAAAATCAAGGATATAGATATGGATTAATATTTTATAAATAATTGCTGATTGCTAGTTAATTGTTGTTTCCATTTCTCTGCTTCTTCGTCATCACCGCGCTCTAAATGCCATAAATAAAATGATAACGACTGTGCTGTCATGTACCATTGACAACGAGCGAGTAAATGATCACTTAGCTGGATCCCATATTGATCTAACCATTGTTCCCAGTTAGACCTTGGAATGTATTGATATAATAACATACTTAAGTCCATTGCTGGATCTGCTAATACAGCATTATCCCAGTCTATTAAGTATAAATGATGGTCTTCTCCTAATAACCAATTTTCGTGGTTAAGGTCTGCGTGACAAACAACCTTTTTATGGTTTTCAACAACGCTTATATGATTCGTCAAAAACTGAACGATTTGTTTTATGATACTAGTTTCAGAAATTGATAGCTTCTTACTTTTCTCATGTAAGTTAACAAGTAAATGCCATGGTTCTAATGGCTTCTTACCCATGCGCATAAATAGGTGTAATATTTCAGATGAGTGATGAATTTTGCTAATTAGTTGAACGACATCATTTTGCTGCATCTCAGGCTTAGTTAATACGCGTCCTTCTAACCACTTTTGCGCTGTTATAACATCCCCATCCGCTAAACGCTTCGTCCAAACGAGTTTAGGTACAATCCCTTCAGCAGATAAAATTGCTAAAAACGGAGAGGAATTCCTTTTTAAGAATAATTTCTGTTGGTCACTATTTTCAGCTAAATAAGCTTCTCCAGAGCTTCCTCCAGCTGGCGTTATTAACCAATCGGAACCTAGTACTTGTTCCATCGTTCACTCACCTACTTTATTGCGTGTCGTTCAAGTTCTATTAAATAGTCAGACTAGAATAGAATAACCTATTTTACTATGTTTTTTCAAGAGAATTTAGAAATAAACTTATTTTAAAATATAAAATGATTGTAAGTGTTTACGAATATGACAATGATCAACTTCATCCGTAAAGCCATCTGCTTGGTAAATTAACGGGGTATCACTCAAAATAGACACTGTTGAACCATTAAAACTATCTACTTCTTTTAAGCTAGTATGTTTACCGAAGAATACAGTTATAAATAGTAACAGTATTTTCATTCTAGATATATTACTAACTGTTGTTATAGTAAAGTGTTGGTCATTCACTTCAGCATTAGGTGCTATTTTCATCCCACCGCCGAAATAAGGGTGATTACTGACCGTGATTAGCCATGTATTCTCCATTTTAATACATTCACCATCTACATTTAAAGACAAATTTTTCGGTTTATATGTAAATATGTTTTTAATAAGGCCATAAACGTAAATTAGTTGTTTTAAACGGAAAATGTTTAACCATTTTTTAAACGAAGACTGATCAACCGTTTGAGCCACTTCGCCATCAAAACCAAAGCCAATACTTGAAGCGAATACATATTGTTTTCCACTAACTTCATATTCTCCAAGCCAATAAAGCATTCTTTCAGGTTGTTGAAATAGTAAATCTGATTGTTTAAATGGGTTCAGTTCTATTCCACAACCTCTAGCAAAATCATTGCCAGAACCAGTTGGAATAAGACCAATGGCAATGTCATCGTTATTATCTAGGCCATTAAGCACTTCGTAAACAGTACCGTCTCCACCAATGATTATGATAGTTTCGACTTCATCGTTTTTCATAATTGTTTTAGTAAGCTCTGTTGCATGGCCCTCATACTCTGTAAAACAAGTTTTATGATGTAAGATTTTCTCATCATATCTTTCTTTTATGTAATTATAGACAGAAGCAGCTTTTTGGCTTCCAGCTTTATAATTAATAATAAATGCATACATATTTCGATCTCCTCAAGTTTACTTTAACGACAGTTGAATAATTGTGAATAACAATTAAAACTGTTCATCAGTTTCAACGTCTTCCCATTCAGGCCTTTTAATTGATGTTGTTTGAGTATAAGATAATAAAGTCTCTGCTACTTTTAACTGTTTATGTTTCAGTGGAATATTACTTTCCCGCATTGATTGAAACCAAGATTGATAGTTTTCACGATCAACATACTCTGTTTGATAAGGTAAGTGATTATAATGAATCACTCCTTGACTAGTAAGGACTAACTTCTTAATATCAAAACTTACATTATGATAATCTAGCATAGTTTTTACTGTACTCTCCATACGTTTCAAAGCGATATTAGGGTTAACAATCATTCTCTCAGTTTCATCAGTTTTCTTAAGCCATTTTCGTTGATCTACTGGCTCATAGACACTGTCACTTTCATCATCAAGCCAATTAATACATAAAACTTCAGTCGGCGTAATTAAAATGGTTTCTGCTTCTAAAAGAGCATGCTTTAACTTAAAGATTGGGAAATACATCAATAAATAAGTGTCAGGAAATCGAGTTAAAAAATATTTGAGTCGCTGATCTATTTCATACA
Organism: Alkalibacillus haloalkaliphilus C5; assembly: GCF_000269905.1. Classification (GTDB taxonomy): domain Bacteria; phylum Bacillota; class Bacilli; order Bacillales; family Alkalibacillaceae; genus Alkalibacillus; species Alkalibacillus haloalkaliphilus_A. The sequence continues at coordinate 4,739 of NZ_AKIF01000035.1, read as the reverse complement.
TTCGATCAAGAAATGATACTTCTTGTAACGTGCTAGAAGCCCACTTCAATTGAAATTGATATGTTTTGTCGAGAAACTCAACTTTTAGCTCTTCTTCAGTTTTTGGTAGTTTAGTTGTTGGTTGCTCTTCAGGTTCGTGATGACGTTTGAACCAATTTTTCCAACGCGGTTGTTCTTCTTCGTAAGTATCCTCTTCATCGACCGGTTCTTGTTGATTATACCACTGTTTATAAATGGCATCGTAATTCTCTTTTTTAAGGCGAATGAATTGTCCTGGGTAACGATACACGTCTGTTTCATAGCGTGATATATAATCTTGTAATTTGACTAACTGTGCCATGTTATTCACCTGTTTCCTTTAATGTAAAAGTTTTGACGATTTCATATTTCGGTTCATTTTGCGGGTGAATTTTAAACAGTTGAAACTCTTCAACTCTAAAGCGATTAATCGGATCATTAATCTTTTGGTTTAAATGTGTATTTAAGATCGTTTCGCCTTTCCATTTTTTAGCGAGTGTAATATGTGGTTTGTAGGACCGTTTTTCTTGTTCAAAATTAAGCACTGCAGCTGCTTTTTCGACTTTTTCTTTTAAATCACTTAACGGCTCTACAAGTTGAACTTGTGCAAACAATACTCTCGGTTGCTCTTTTTTCCAAAATAGCTAAGTCCATCAATGCTTATGTCAAACTGAGGAACCGTAATATCTTGAAGGTACTCTTCTAATTGAGCCACACTTTGTTCTGAAACAGGCCCTAAAAACTTTAACGTAAGGTGAAAATCTAACTCATGAACCCACCCACGATAACTAACATAAGGCTTGATATGTTGTTGCCATTGAGATAGGGTCATTGCCACTCGGTTTGGCACTTTAATACCAATGAAATAATGGTTCACTAGAAATCACCACTTTTATGTTTTTAATTGGTCTAACTCTTGCTCGGTTAACTCGCGGTATTCACCTATTGGTAACTGTTCATCTAATGATAAGCTTCCCATTTGACGTCGTTTTAAAAATCGCACCTCGTGCCCTCTCGCTTGGAACATACGTTTAACTTGGTGGAACTTCCCTTCTGAGATCGTAACAACGATCCAAGAGTGTTCATCAGTTGTTTCTGTTACTTCTAGTTCAGCTGGTTTCGTAATATAACCATCATCTAATGTGACACCTTCTTTAAAAGCTTGTACATCTTCTTCTGTAACAACCCCATTAATAGTTGCCTCATATATTTTATCGACTTTTTTCCTTGGAGATGTAAGCTGATGAGCTAATTCTCCGTCATTCGTTAATAACAATAAACCAACTGTATCTTTATCTAACCTTCCAACTGGAAATAAATTAAATTTATCATAAAACGGGTCTAATAGATCTGTTACACATTCATGTCTTGAGTCCTCAGTTGCTGAGATTACATCTTTTGGTTTGTTTAACATAATATACACAAATTCTCTATAATCAATGACATGTCCATTTACAATGACTTCAGACTGGTTAGGGTCAACATGATGGGAAACGTCTTTAGTGACTTCCCCATCCACTTGAACTGATCCTTTTTTAATTAATTTTTTTACATCTTTCCGTGAACCATAACCTTCATTTGCTAGCAATTTATCTAAACGCATAAATCATACTCCTATATAAACAATTTTGAAAAACGATTAACTCTTTCTCCAAGTAAATGTTCTAATAATGTTGTCTTGTATGCTAACCATAAATAAGCATAAGCTCCAATTATTACAGAACAAATAATTGGATTGAATATTGTAGACGTGTACCGTCACTAAATGGTAAGCCTAGCAGCCAGTTCGTCATGACAACAATGATTGCCATAATGGTCGTTAAAATAATGATGAGCAACGATTTTTTAAATAATGGCTTTAACTCAAATTTCGTTTCTTTATATAACTTAACGATATTTAACGTTGCAGCCGTTAACACACCAATTCCTGTTGCAATAACAGCACCTTCTGCTTGTAAAACCGTTATAAGTGGGACGTTTAAAATTATTTTAACTAAAAGCCCGATCCCTAAACTAATTAATGTGAAGTTCTGCTTATTAACACCTTGTAACATCGAAGCACTGACAGTAAAAAGCGCAAAAAATAGCGACACTGGTGCATACACTGCAAGTATTGACCCAGCATAAACAACTTCCTCAGGTTCATATAAAGTCCCATAAGCTTGATCTGATAAAAGGGATAAACCAACGGATGCAGGTAAAATTAAGAGCATAACAATTTGAAATGCCTTGCTTATATAATTTTGATACTCTTGATGATTATTTTGTGTAAAAGCGTGCGTAATTGACGGTAATAACGCCATTGCTAATCCGATTGCTAGTGTAACAGGGATAATAACTAATTTATGACCATAGACAATAATAACTGACAGCATGGATTCTGAAATATCGCTAAGTCCAATATTTCTCATCGTTCGATTAAATGTAATTTGGTCTATTAATTGATATAACGGTGTAGCAACTCCGACTAATATAAATGGACCAGCATATGAAAGTAATTCTTGGTACATATCACGCCGCGGCATGCTCGGAGCACGCTTCCCTGATTCTCTAAGTTGGCGTTCGATTGCTGGTTTTCGCTTACGGTAGATTGCCGTTAATACAAGACTAGAAGCGAGCGCACCAATAAATGCAGCAAAAGCAGCTAATCCAACAGCATCGTAATTGTTCCATCAAAAATCTTTAATACTACAAAACCTGCAGCTAATAAGAAAACGATTCTCACGATTTGTTCAACAACAATCGAGATCGCACTAGGACCCATCGAACCATGTCCTTGGAAATAACCTCTCACGATACTCATTGGTGCGACAATAAGTAAAGCAAAACTAACCATTTGAATAACAAATGTTACATCACTCAAGGAATTCGAAAATTCATCTGTTGGAACGAATATACGCGCTAACCACTCAGCACTTAAGAACATAATCAGAAACGATATTAGGCCAGTTATAAACATAATAAACAAACCAGACTTAAACATAACTTCCTTAGTCCGATAATCTTCCAAAGCATTATACTTTGCAACAAATTTAGACATGGCCATAGGTATGCCTAAAGATGAAATAGTTAAAAATATTTGATAAGGGTTATAGGCATAAGAATATAAAGTTCCTCCAGTATCACCTACTAAAGCGAAAAATGGTATGACATATAATAAACCTAGTACTTTTGATAAGTAATTGGCACCTGTTAACATCATCGTGCCTCTTAATATATTTGATTGAGACATATTTTCACCTACAATTATTGTTCTTTCTAACTCTTTTATTTTATCATATAGAAGTGAGAAAAATAACGAGCAGAAGGGTATGAAATAAATTTGAAATATAATGTTGTAGTAATCGGTGGTGGTCCCTCTGGTTTAATGGCTGCAATTACAGCCGGCCGTCATGGAGCAAACACTTTATTAATAGAAAAAGGGAAAAAGCTAGGTAGAAAGCTAGCAATAAGTGGTGGAGGGCGTTGCAATGTAACTAACGTCTTACCTGATAAAGAACTAATCGAACACATTCCTGGTAACGGAAAATTTCTGTACAGTGCATTTTCGATTTTTAACAATTATTCTATTATTGATTACTTTGAATCTTTAGGAGTTAAGTTAAAAGAAGAGGATAAAGGTAGAATGTTCCCAGTGAATGATAAAGCAATCACTGTCGTCAACAGGTTATTAGAACAAATCGATCAACATAATATTAATACTAAGCTTAACACGAAAGTTGATGCCATTCATTACGGTGATGATCATCACACGATTATATTAGATGATGGAGAAAAAATAGAGACAAGTTCTGTTGTCATTGCAGTAGGTGGAAAATCAGTACCACATACTGGCAGCGAAGGACAAGGTTATGCCTGGGCGAAAAAGGCAGGACATACAATTACCGAGCTGTACCCGACAGAAGTTCCAATGACATCTAATGAACCTTTCATAAAACAAAAGGTATTACAAGGGATCTCATTACGAGATGTAACGATAACAGCACTAAAACCAAATGGTAAACCAATAAAAACTCACCGTTGGGATGTCCTCTTCACACACGAAGGAATTTCCGGACCGGCTGCACTAAGGTTAAGCCAATACGTTGTAAAAGCATTAAAAAAACATAAAGTCAATCAATTAAAAGTTTCTATAGATTGTTTTCCAGATATAAATGAACAACAATTAGTTGACCAACTTATGTCTGCTTCAAAACAATCACCTAATAAATCTGTTAAACATGTTTGGAAACCGATGTTACAAGAACGCATCTTATTATATTTAATGGAACTTGCTCAAGTTGAACCTTCAACTACGTATCATCACTTAGAGAAAAAGAAGGTCATAAATTTAGCTCACAACATGAAAAATTTTGAGTTTAACGTCAATGGTACATTACCAATAGAAAAAGCATTTATTACAGGCGGTGGCGTTTCATTAAAAGAAATAGTACCAAGTGAAATGGCGTCCAAAATAATGGATCGACTTTACTTCTGTGGTGAAGTACTAGACATTCATGGTTATACTGGGGGATTTAATATCACTGCTGCTTTCTCCACCGGCTATATTGCTGGCTTAAATGCAGCACAACGAGCTACTAATTATATAGAAAACTAATGAAAAAGCCGAGGGCATCATGCGATGTTCTCGGCTTTTTAGCTTTTGTATTAATCGTTTATTTTAAATAAAATTACATAAAAAAAGTTCAGTTTTAGCTGAACTAATAAAGCTGCCCGGCGGC
>NZ_AKIF01000034.1 GCF_000269905.1 Alkalibacillus haloalkaliphilus C5 | reverse complement strand
AATTTTGTCCCAGCCTCTTACTTATCTCGTAAACGACATGTTGCTAAAAGGAAAGATAATCACTTCTGAACGGCCAATTATGTCTTCGCCTTCAATTAAACCAAGACCATTACGGCTATCTTTACTAATCTCACGGTTATCACCCATGACATAGTATTGTCCATCTGGGATTTCAATTGGGTCGATATTGCCCGTTCCCTCTAGTTCGTGGTCGGTTAGATAATCCTCACCAACAGCTTCTCCGTCTATATATAAAACATTATTTCGTGCTTCTAGCGTTTCATTTGGTAATCCAATCACACGTTTAACATAATTTTTATGAGGGTGTTGAATAATGACGATATCGCCACGGTCAGGCTCATCGATAATATATACAGCCTTGTTGAATATGACACGCTCTCCACTTTCTAAAGTAGGGTCCATACTGGCACCTTCAACAACAGAAGTTGCAAAGACAAAAGTGCGTAAAATAAATGCAATGACTAAAGCAATTACGATCGCTTTTGTCCATTCCCATATTTCTCTTTTCAAAGGAACTCTTCCTTTCTCAATATGCTTACTTTATACTTATATGTACTTTTATTAGAATAGCTTGTTATATATATCCTATCATATAATTAGTATATTCGTGAAAGTAATTTCAACATACCAAATGTTTTATAAATATACTAGTTAAAGGTCAATGACTTGTTTAATAATTTGTTAACATTGTATTAAAATTATTTAACAAATTAAATTTATTTGAATTAAACCTTTGACATATCGGAGTTTTGGCAATAAAATATTCTAATTAGGTTAAGGTGATTTTTGAGGAGGAAACGGTCCATTGAAAGATCAAGAGCGTTTAATATATTTAGAGAGAAGAATAGAAGTATTACGTAAACAGATGATTGATGTAGCATCTGAACAAGGGTATACGAGTAGTGAATCAGTGAGGCTATCACAAGAGTTAGATTCATTAATTAATGAATATTTAAAATTAGATCCTCAAAGTCGAAAACAAATTATTGATTAATGAATAACGCATATACACTATAAAGAATTTGAAAAGCCCACTGTCGGTCCAGTGGGCTTTTCTGCGTTTAAATTATTGTTTAGAAAGAAAGTCTTCTAATCGATTTAACCCTTCTTCGAGCACTTCCATGTTATAAGCGTATGAAAGGCGCATGTATCCTTGGCCATATTCACTGAATGCATCTCCTGGGACAAGTGCTAACCCAGCCTCATCGACTAAACGTAAACCTAAGTCGAATGAAGTGTGATCGGAAACTTTAAGCTTAGGAAATACGTAAAAGGCGCCATCTGGCTCAACAACGTCTAATCCCATCTGTTTCAAGCGCTTTAGCACGAAATCGCGTCTCTTTGCATAAGATTGACACATTATTTCGCTATCATTTTCCCCTACGGTTAAAGCTTGTAAAGCAGCATATTGACTAATTGAAGTTGGACAGGATACGTTGTATTGATGGACTTTTAAAATATGCTTACGAATACTTCGGTCTGCTAGTAAATAACCAATTCTAAAACCTGTCATAGAATGTGATTTAGACACACCTTGTATGACAATCGTCTGTTCACGAATTTCTTCAAAACTTGCAATCGACACGTGAGGTTGGTTGTATGTCAATTCACTATATATTTCATCAGCTAATATGAAGATTGGTTGATCTTTTAACAATTGAGCAATCTCTTCTAATTCATCTTCTGTTAATGTGACCCCAGTAGGGTTGGATGGGTATGGTAAAATAACGCATTTTGTTTTGTCTGTTATATTTTCTTTAATTAACTGTGCTGTCATTTTAAAGTCGTTGTCACGTGTGTCTATATGAACTGGAACACCACCAGCAAGTTTAATGAGTGGTTCATAACCAGGATAAACAGGCCCAGGTAATAGAACTTCTTCTCCGGGTTTAATAATGGTCCTCAATGTTACGTCGATTGCTTGTGAAGCTCCAACGGTCACAATGATTTCATCTTCAGGGTCATAATTCAAACTATACTTTTCATTTGTGACATCATGAATGGCGTGGCGCAGTGGTAAGATACCAGCATTCGGTGTATAAGTTGTTTGGTTATCGTCGATTGCTTGTTTTGTCGCTTCTTTAATATGTTCTGGTGTATGAAAATCTGGTTGTCCAATTGTTAATGAAACGACATCTTCTTTTCCTGAGACTAAATTGAAAAACTTACGAATTACCAGATATTTCGATATTTTTAACGTTGTTGTTAATGTACTGTTCCATATTATTGCACCTAGCTTTCTCTATTATGTTTAAAAGAAGCTACAACCGTTGATAATGGTTGTAGGAGGAGATTTGAATGTTTAATCAATTATATGATTTTATCATGGGCAATCTTTTATTTATAGTATTGTTTTTAGTTATGATGGTTTCGCTATACTTTTTAATTAAACCGTTAATCCAGTTTTGGATGAGCAAGCAGTGCTTATATACGATAACTTATTGGATTGCAAGTACAACGATGTTCATTATTATAGTTGGGTACTTATATTTTACTGATCATTCAATTGTTAGTAATGCTACAGGAATGAAAGAGTTAACATTAAGTTTACTGATTGCGGTCAGTGGATTTGGATTATGTTTGATGGTCTACTCAGTCAGTAAAAGTTTATCACAATTTATTCGTAACAGAAATACGACATCTTAATTGAATTTTCGACAAAAATAGTTTCATACCTTCTTATGTTTGTCATATAATGGTACAAGTATAAGGGGGGTTTTGAAGTGGAGTTTATAATATTTGCTTTATTACTAGTCTTAATTTTGTTCGTTTTAAATATCGTTTCAAGTGTGTGGTCTTATCGCGATGCAAAGCGTAAAGGGAAAAGTAATGAATATGCGATGATTGTTTTATTCGGGACCATCTTTTTTCCGTTTATCGGCTTTATCGTTTATTTAGTTATTAGAAATGATTAAATAGCGGTAGAAATAAGACATATTTTCAAATTAATGAAACCCGAACGAAGTCAAATATGATTTCGTTCGGGTTTATCTATTAGCTCCGCTCCATCAAAATGCTTCGCTTTCCACGGGCGGCTGGTGAGCCTCCCTCGTGCTACGTACTGTGGGGTCTCACCCTGGCCTTTGCTCCTGTAGGGGTCTACGCATTTTGATTCCGCTAAGTAACTGCACTATAAAGGTGAAGTGTTCAATAATCTTTTTTTCATTACACTCCAACCCATTGCCCTTAATTCTTGTTTGTAATTAATCTAATAAGATGTTTAAGTCATCAATAATTTGATCCATTTCTTCAGAGCTTGTTCCAGAATAGTTATTAATAGCTGTTCCTTTTGGGTCAACGATAAAGAATGATGTACCGTGACTGACTTGGTCATGCCCGTCTACTTTTGAAACGAGTAGTTTGAATGAACTCGCTGCAAAGCTTTCAATTTCCTTTTGCGAGTATCCCGTTAAAAAGTCCCAATTCGAATAATCTGCCTCAAATTGATTAGCGAATGTTTTTAAAGTATCAGGGTCATCGTATTCTGGATCAACTGAGACTGCCAAATCGTACGTCAAGGCCCTGGTCTTCAGCTTCTTGTTGAAGGTTTGCCATATTTGATGTCATCGGTGGGCAAACCGTATTACAATTTGTAAATATAAAATTAGCGACCCAGTATGTACCTTCTAAGTCATCTAAGGTTACTGTTTCTTCATCTTGGTTTGTGTATTCGAAATGTTCAATGTCAATATTAATTTCTGAGTCAATTTCACTTGCTTCGCTACCATTACAACCAGCAAGAAGTATTGCGATTGCGATTAAACTTAACCCGTATATCATTTTGCGGTGTTTAAACATTTTTGATCAACTCCATTTCCTCGTCAACTCATATTGTAACATGTCGAATCCTCAAAATAAGACCGAAAGTGTAGCATATTTTAACAATTTATTGACAAGGTTAAGTCAGGCTTGTTTTAAGTTGTAAACGTTGATTTCAGGGCGGCATAAAAAACGGAAAGGAAGACGTGTTGTCCCAACTCCTCTTGATGTGAAAAGTTGCAATCGATCTCCTATTGTATGTTTTCCTTCGACGTATTTTTGCCTAATGCTGGTGTTACCACATAACCGTAAAATGGGATTTGAACTTGTCCACCGTGGCTATGACCTGATAATTGTAAGTCAAAAGGCAAGTGAACAACGTCATCAGCATAATCGGGTTCATGGCACAACAAAATGTTAAAGCTTCCTTCATTCTCATCATTAATTAACTGATCAGGTTTAGGGTTACCAAGTAAAATATCATCTAAACCAGATAAATTAATGTACTCATTTTCAACTTCAACTTGTTCTGTATCATTTTTTAACAACTTAAACCCAGATTCATTCATAACATTTAAGATTGTCGTTGTTCCGTAGCCACCATGGTCATGATTGCCATAAATCCAAAACTTTCCGTATGGTGCTTCTAAACGACTTAATTGGTCAATGATCTCTCTATATTTGTCGCTTGATATTAGTGATGGGTCATCAGTTAAGTCTCCAGTAAACACGATTAAGTCAGGCTGCTGGTTTTGTATAGCATTGACTAACTTCTTTAAATCTTTGTTTCGATATTGAAAGCCGATATGCGTATCGGTAAATTGAACAATTTTAAAATTGTTAAACGAATTAGGAATTCTGTGGGAGCGGACTTCGTTGTTTTGTACTTTTAGCCAAAATGGTTCTACATCATGTGCGTAATAGTAACCACCATAGACTGTTGCAACCGTTCCGAGAGTCCCAACTGTTGCCCTTTTTAAAAATGATCTTCTTGTCATAAACCTCGTCATAGTGATAGCCATCCCTTATGTATTCTTGCTATACATTATACCATGTTTAGAACCGGTGTTGGACTTGTCATAAAATTGTAAATGATATTGACATAAAATTTTGAAAAATATTAAATGATTCGTTATAATAAACAAAGGAGAATGAATATTCATTCATTCCAATAGTCAGTTAGTGCTTTCAAACAAGGAGAGGTTTTAGATGAGAAATGAAGTTGTGATCGTAACAGGTGGTTCGAATGGTATGGGGAAGTATATGGCTAAGAAATTTGCCCAAGAAGGTGCTTTAGTTGCGATTACGGGTCGTAAAGAAGATAAGTTAATAGAAGCTAAAAATGAAATAATGCAAGATGCTAAAGGCGATGTTATGACGGTTGTTATGGATGTTCGCAATTTAGATGATGTAGAGCGAATGGTACAAGAAGTCACAACACATTTTGGACGTGTTGATCATTTAGTAAACAACGCGGCGGGTAATTTTATTGCGCCAGCTGAAAAATTATCACCCAATGGTTGGACATCCGTCATTGATATCGTCCTTAACGGTACATATTATTGTTCTCATGCTGTTGGAACATATTGGATTGAAAATGGTATTAAAGGAACAATTTTGAATATGGTAGCAACTTATGCATGGGATGCAGGACCAGGTGTGATCCATTCAGCGTCAGCCAAAGCAGGTGTACTAGCAATGACGCGTACATTAGCTGTTGAATGGGGAAGGCGCTACGGTATTCGTGCTAATGCGATTGCTCCTGGGCCGATTGATCGAACTGGTGGAGCCGATAAGCTTTGGGAGTCAGAAGAAGCGGCTAAACGAACGATTAAATCCGTACCACTTGAACGTTTAGGTGAACCAGAAGAAATTGGAGATCTCGCTTACTTTATGTTGTCAGATAAAGCAAAATATTTAAATGGTGAAGTGATCACATTAGATGGTGGTCAATCGCTAAATCAGTATCCGTTTTAATGAGCACGGAACCAATTGAAAGATGTACCAAAACTTTTTTGGATACTTATAAAAGCCATCAAAAATCAAAACCTTTTATTATTGGCGTTGATGGGCTGAGTGGATCTGGGAAAACAACATTATCTAAGAAGTTATTAAAGTACATCCAAAGTCAAGGTTATAAACTGTCTAGCATTCACCTCGATGACCATATAAGTTTAAAGTCATCGAGGTATAACACAGGACATGAAGAATGGTTTGAGTATTATTACCTTCAATGGGATATAGAATTGTTAACTGAACAATTATTTAAGCGCGTTAACAATAAAGCAAACCTTTATTTGCCTTTTTATAATAAGCTTGAAGACGATTATGTTTATCGTGAAATACAAGTTAGGCAGAAAGATTTTTGTATTATTGAAGGGATATTCCTACAAAGAGCTCAATGGAAACCTTATTTAGATTTCACAGTTTATTTAGATTGCCCAAGAGATATTAGGTATAAAAGAATTCGTGAAAGAGAGCGTAATATAGGCAATAAACGTGAAATAGTATCTAAAAATGAAAGAAGGTATTGGCCTGGTGAGGAATACTATTTAAGAGTCGAACAGCCGAAAGCACAAGCTGATTTTATTATAAAAAAATTTAAGAAGGAAAGTTAAGTTTCTAATTTTCCTTCTTAAGCCAACACGACATAAAACAGGATAGCAAAAAAGTGAAACGCGCTACCAGCTATGACAAACAAATGCCAGACTGCATGGTGGTATGGAAAACCTCTCCACATGTAAAAAATACTTCCGACAGAATATAAAACCCCGCCAATAATTAAATAAACTAATCCCGTCAATTCCATCTCTGCAGATAGTGGACGCCAAACGAACACGATAAACCAACCTAAGAAAATGTAAAGTAAAGTAGAAACGACCATAAATCTATGTACGAAAAAGACTTTAAACACAATACCTAGAATAGCAACGCCCCAAACGACACCTAACAACGTCCAACCAATTGGCCCTCGTAGTAAAATTAATAATATTGGTGTGTAAGTTCCTGCGATAAATAGATAAATCGATGAGTGATCGATAAATAAAAAGATATCTTTAGCCTTGCCCGATTTTAAACTATGGACAATCGTTGAGGACAAATACATAAGAAGCATCGTTGCTCCATAGATGCTTACTGATACAACTTGCCATGGACTTCCGTTCAAAGAAGCAAATACAATTAGAACAACAAGGCCAGCTATACTAAGTAAAGCTCCTAGACCGTGTGTGATCGCATTGACAGCTTCTTCTTTTCTTGAATATTCATATGGCATAAATCCAATCCCCTCTTTTCTATTTAATAAGTATAGCTCATTTTGTAATGAAGTTAAACATTATCCATTTTACAAGATTTATGTTAAAATATTTCTTGGAAACGAGACAATTTCGAATTGGTTTCGTTTGATGAGGAGGACAAACATGCTAGAAACAAAAGCGTTTGATTTAGCGACAACTCTTGTGCAGGAAAAGATGATCGATGCAGAAAAAGTAGCACATGTACAAAACAGTAATCCGCTAGAACACGCACTATTAGTCCTAACTAAAACTGGTTATAATGCAGTACCTGTCTTAGATTTCCACGGAAAATTTGAAGGCATTATTAGCAAATCAAATATTTTAGAAGCTATGTTTGGTGTTGAAAAAATCGAAGTTGAGAAATTAGAAGAGAAAACGGTTAGTGATTGTATGGATCGCGAAATACCTACACTACTAATTGATGATACCATCGAGCAGGCATTACATGAATTAATTGATTATAACTTTGTCTGTGTCGTGGATGAAGACCAACAAATGCAAGGAATTATAACGAGAAGACAACTTTTAAAAGAATATCGTAATGAATATTACAGAACACGTAACAAATCAAAATAAAAGATTTTTATCAAAGGTTAATAAATTGCTTGTAACAGGCCTGAATCCTTTGATAAATTAAAATAGTAAAAAGAACATAGATGGAGGATTTTACGATGAACCAAATGGATGCAAACGAAATTATTAACTTTATTTCAAACGCTAAGAAATCAACACCAGTTAAGGTATACGTTAAAGGTGAATTAGAGAATGTTGAGTTCCGTGATGATGTGCAAGCATTTATTACAGGAAACTCAGGTGTCATCTTTGGTGAGTGGAGTGTTGTTAAAGAAGAATTAGCAAAGCATGAAGCTGCAATTGAAGATTACGTAATTGAAAATGATCGTCGTAATTCAGCAATTCCTACATTAGATCTTAAAGATGTTAATGCACGTATTGAGCCAGGTGCGATTATTCGTGACCAAGTTGAAATTGGTGACGGTGCCGTTATTATGTTAGGTGCTGCAATTAACATTGGTGCTGTTGTTGGCGAAGGTACAATGATCGACATGAACGTTGTATTAGGCGGTCGTGCAACGGTAGGTAAGAACTGCCACATTGGTGCAGGTTCTGTTCTTGCAGGTGTAATTGAGCCACCTTCTGCTAAGCCAGTTGTAGTAGAAGATGGAGCTGTTGTTGGTGCCAATGCCGTTATTTTAGAAGGTGTAACAGTAGGTGAAGGAGCAGTTGTTGCTGCAGGTTCAATCGTAACTGAAGATGTTGCACCAAACACAGTTGTAGCAGGTACACCTGCTAAGAAGATTAAAGATATTGATGACCAAACACGTAATAAAACAGAAATTAAACAAGAACTACGTAAACTAGACAACTAAAAAGTCATCGTTCATAATTAAAAGTGGAAGTCACATTGGTGATTTCCGCTTTTTTTAAATTGTATACATAAAGTGAAAGGTCTGAAGAAATTATGACAAATGCTGATTGGATTAAAGTAAGAAGAGATTTACACCAAATTCCTGAACTAGGTTTTCAAGAATTTAAGACACAACAATACTTACTTAACTATATTGAAACACTTCCTCAAGAACATGTAACGATCACTAAATGGAAGACAGGTATTTTCGTTTTTGTAAAAGGAACAGTTGGGGAGGTGACGGTTGCTTACCGTGCTGATATTGACGGCTTACCCATTACTGAAGAAACAGGTTTAGATTTCGTTTCACAGCACGAAGGAAGAATGCATGCTTGTGGCCATGATTTACATATGACAATTGCTTTAGGTTCATTAACACAAATTGTTCAAGAGCGAATTGAGCACAATGCATTGTTTGTGTTTCAACCAGCTGAAGAAGGGCCGGGTGGGGCACAACCAATGCTTGCAAGTGACGAAATGAAGCAGTATGACATTGATTATATTTTTGCTTTACACGTTGATCCAAAACGACCGGTCGGAACAGTTGCATCGAAAGAAGGGCTTCTATTTGCGAATACGAGTGAATTGTTTATCGATTTTCACGGAAAGGGTGGTCATGCAGCCTATCCGCATGAAACGAAAGATATGATGATGGCAGCAAGTGCTTTTAACGTGCAATTACAGCAGGTCGTTGGACGTATGGTGAACCCATTAGAGGATGCCGTTGTAACATTAGGGAAAATGGAAGCAGGTACTGTACAAAATATCATCCCTGAACATGCTCGTGTTGAAGGACGATTCGAACGACTGCAGCCAAGACAATGCCAGAAATTAAGCGATCAATCGAGCGTATTTTACGTGGAATTGAAGTGCGGTATGAGTGTCAAACGAGCGTCAATTACGGTGCGAATTATTATATGGTTCATAATGACGGGGAGTATGTTGAACGTTTTAAAGATGCTTTAAGTGATACGAATATAGAGTTCGTCGAGGCTGAAGAAGCAATGACAGGTGAGGATTTCGGGTATATGTTAAGAGATTTACGCGGCTTTATGTTTTGGTTAGGTGTTGACTCAGAACATGGATTGCATAACAGTAAGCTAAATCCGAAAGAAGATGCTATTGAAGTTGGTATTAAAGCAGTTGTGAATATGATAAAGTCGTAAAAAAGTTTGGTGCTAAACGCGCCAACTTTTTTTGTTTGACTTTAATAAACGGAGTATTTTGGATCCGTCTGAATCATACCCACTGATCCATTTTGGGTATCTTATAGGAATAATCGTTATTAAAAATTGAATTAAGTTATAGAGCATGATGCCGATCAAAAATGCTGTTAAAGTATTAGAAGCAGTTAACGTAGAAATCCCTCCGAAAGCCAAGGCGAGAAGTAAAGACATCAGGGGACCTCCAATTAAAGCGAAAAGTTTCTGTCTATTGCTTAAGCTATTTTCCCATGAACAATAACCATTTAGCGACAAATTTAAGGAAAAATGAACCCTACCTATTTTAAAATTAAGTTTGCTCTTGTTTTTGTTACCTAAATAGATTTTTGCGTGAGATTTTGACATTGTTGTAACAGCAATTGAATGACCTAATTCGTGGAGTAGAGTACATAAAGGGAAGAGGACGATGTATAAAAAGAATACTAAATTCATCGTTTTCACTCCTAGAATTCATAAGTTTATTAAATTATAGCATGTATGAAGGGTATTTACTTTATATTCAAAAAAACGAGTTCACTTTATAAAGTGAACTCGGATTATAAACTGAAATAGTTAATTAATCATAATGTTCTCCGCGCAGCTTGTTGTATAGGGTCCCATACACCATTGTATGGTGGAGCATAAGCTAAGTCTAAATTTAGAAGGTCTTCGGTAGTCATGTTGTGGTAAAGGGCGGTTGCTAGTACATCAATCCGTTTATCTACGCCCATAACACCGATTACTTGCCCACCTAAAAGGCGTTTAGAGTCTTTGTCAAAAACAATTTTAACTGTTACATGTTGACCTTTTTCGTAATAACCTGCTATTGCATTTGTTTCTACTTTAACAGTGTCATACGGTATATTTAATTGTATGGCTTCTTTTTCTGATAAGCCAGTTCTACCAATATCCAGTTCAAAAAACTTTAATATTGAGGTCCCGACAATGCCTTGAAAGGCTCGATTATGACCAATCATGTTCATTCCAGCAATCATACCTTGCTTGTTAGCAGTTGTTCCTAAAGGCACGAAATCGTTTAATTGTTTGACTCTATGATAATGACTAGCACAATCCCCAGCTGCATAAACATCATTTATATTCGTTTCCATATAGGCATTCACGATGATTTCCCCTTTAGGTCCAAGGTGAAAGTCGTCTGAAACCATGTCGGTATTAGGTTTTACACCAATATTGATTAATACCATATCTGTTTCATATTCATTTTTGTCTGTTATAACAGTATCGACATGTTCTTGGCCTTTAAAAGACTGGACTGATTCACTAAGAACTAATTCCACATCTTTTTGTTTTGCTTCTTCATGGATTAATTCGGCCATATCTTCGTCAAATGGATTCATAAGTTGATTACTACGCTGAATAATTCGAACGCTTATTCCTGTTTCTTTAATGTTTTCAGCAAGCTCTAAGCCGATAAAACCTCCGCCGACAATTGTAATTGTTTTAGGTTGATACTTGTCAATGTAGCTTTTAATCCCTTTAGTATCTGGAATGTATTTCATCGACATGATCCCACTTAAGTTCATGCCCTCCCAGTCTGGTCGAACAGGACTTACACCTGTGGCAATTAGTAATTGATCATATTCTACTTGAAAAGGTTCTCCAGTATTAGTTTGAAGTCCACTTACAGTTTTTTTCTCATAGTCTAGTTGTGTCACTTTATGATTTATACGAGCATCGATGCCATATTTGTCTCTAAACACTTCAACTGGACGAGCAATGACATCGTCCGTTGATTCAACTTGTCCACTTAAGACATAAGGAAGTCCACATTGACCATAAGAGTAATATTCCCCTCGTTCTAACGTTACTATTTCATCATGTTCGTCGCCTCCACGTTTAATTTGCATGGCGGCACTCATTCCTGCTGCATCGCCACCAATAATGACATATTTCATATACACACCTCACTAAACCTTTATGCTTATAAATTAGAGCCCATGACAAATCATGAGCTCTAATTTAAAATTACTGTTCATTTTTGTTCAATACAACATGGTGTGGGAACGGGATTTCTATTCCTACTTCATCAAGCGCCTCTTTCATCGCTTTACGTAAATCGCGTTCAACACCCCATTGCTCCATTTTTTCCGTTTGGGCTATAACACGTAAAACAACTTCTGAAGAACCGAAGCTTTGTACTCCGACAACGTCTGGTCCTTCTTTAAGACGTTCATCACCTGTGAACTGATCGCAAACGTTTTGTAGTACACGAATAGCCTCATCAATGTTTTCACTATAACCAATGCTCATGTCGACTAAGGCACGCATATTGCCGCGGGTATGGTTATTTACGACTTGGATGTTACGGTTAGGAATATAATGCAATGTACCGTCAAACCCACGTAGTTTTGTCGTTCTTAAGCCCAATTCTTCAACAATTCCGTCATGACCACCCGCTGTTACATAGTCATCTACGTCAATCTGTTTTTCTATTAAGATAAAAAATCCTGTTACGATATCGCTCACTAATCCTTGTGCACCAAATCCAACCGCTAGACCAACAATACCAGCACCAGCAAGGATAGGTCCTAATGGAATACCTAAAATGCCTAAAAAAGTTACGATGAAGAAGAACAATAAAACGTATGTAAATACATTAACTAGTAAGTTTTGTAACGTTTTCGTTCGGCCTTCGCTTAATTTTTGTCTCTTTGCCATTTGCTCGATACCTGAGTTAATGGCTTTCTTACCAATTGGAGCAACTATCAAATATACAATAATAAGTAATAGTAGTTGTCCACCAATTGTCATAGCTGAATCGATTAAGTTGTCTAAATTGATTAAATCCATAATCATGCTCCTTCTTTATAGTTTTCTCTATTATATACCACAAGCTGAGAAGTTTTAATCATATGTTTAATGACAAATGGGGATGGTTATAATGATACCGTATGACAAGATTTTGTTATCTCTATAATTATGTTGACGATTCTTGTGCTTTTGTTATAATTTATAATGGTTTTTTCAAAAAAACAAATACATATTAAATGGAGGTATTCAATATGGCAGAACGTATGGTAGGTAAACAAGCACCACGTTTTGAAATGGATGCAGTAATGGCTAATAAAGAGTTTGGTAAGATTTCTCTTGAAGAGAACATGAAAGAGGATAAGTGGACAGTTCTATTTTTCTATCCAATGGATTTCACTTTCGTATGCCCAACTGAGATTACGGCAATGTCTGATCGTTATGATGAGTTTGAAGATTTAGACGCTGAAGTAATTGGTGTTTCAACTGATACAATCCACACTCACTTAGCTTGGATTAATACTAGCCGTGAAGACAACGGTCTTGAGCAGTTAGCGTACCCATTAGCTGCTGATACGAATCACCAAGTTTCTAAAGAATACGGTGTGTTAATTGAAGAAGAAGGAATCGCGCTACGCGGTCTATTCATTATTGACCCTGAAGGTGAGCTTAAGTATGCTACTGTATTCCATAATGATATTGGACGTGACGTAGACGAGACTCTACGTGTACTACAAGCACTACAAACAGGTGTCTTTGCCCAGCTAACTGGAAGCCAGGCCAAACGACTCTATAAGTTTTAAGTTGCTATATTTTAAAAGGGGTCTAACATTGGTAAGGTGTTAGCCCTTTTTATTTTCGTGACATATATGGGAGGTTAGAGTAATGAAACTACGTACACCAATGCCAGAGATTACTGGTGCAACAGAATGGATTAACGGCGAAGTAACACGTGATGATTTAGTTGGCGATAAACCAACATTATTTCACTTTTGGTCTGTCAGTTGTGGCATGTGTAAAGAAGCAATGCCACAAGTTAACCAATTTAGAGATGATTATGCAGATGAGTTAAATGTAATTGCTGTTCATATGCCTCGTTCTGAGAAGGATTTAGATCTTGATCAGATTAAAGAAGTAGCAGCAGAGCATGGTATTACACAACCAATCTTCGTTGACAGTGAGCACAAACTAACAGATGTATTCGAAAATCAATATGTACCTGCTTATTATGTGTTTGATGCTGAAGGCAACCTTCGTCACTTCCAAGCTGGTGGAAGTGGCATGAAAATGTTAACAAAACGCGTTAACCGTGTATTAGGAAAATAAATGTAGTAAAGAGCTGATTAGTCCGTGACTAGTCAGCTTTTTTGTTTTTTTAAAAGATAGGGGAAAATTTAAATTTAGATTTTTTTCAAAAAATTTAATAAAAAGGGTGGAAATTTATTTCGTATCCCGATATATTTATAAAAGCAGCATTTTTTGATTAAACGGAAAGTGAGGGAGAAAGCTTGGACATATTTAAAAAATTGAAAAAGTATTATTGGCCTTACAAACGGTTTTTAATACTTTCATTAATTTCGATGTTATTTGTAACGGTCATTACCGCTGCATATCCAGTTGTACTTCAGCTTACAATTGATGAAGTTATTTATCCTGGAAACTTTGAATTAATACCTATGATTGTAATTGCATTTATTTTGTTAATGAGTATAAAAGCTTTAACAGTGTTTACTCAACAGTATTTAGGGGACTTATTCGGTATATCAACAGTCTATAATGTGCGTGATGACCTTTATAAAAAACTGCAACGTCTATCCTTTAAGTACTATGATAATGCTAAAACAGGTGACTTAATGTCCCGATTAACAGCGGACGTAGAAGGATTTCGATTCTTCTTATCTTTTGGTTTCGCTGAATTGTTAAGAGTCTTCTCAATGGTTACGGTCAGTTTAGCTGTCATGCTTTATTACTCTGTACCTTTAGCTCTAGTTACGATCGCAGTAATGCCGTTTTTAGCTGTATCGGTATACATGTTCGATAAACGAGTACATCCTGCATTTTTAGGAATTCGTCGATCATTTGGTCGTATGAATACGCGTGTACAAGAGAATATCTCTGGAATGAATACAGTAAAATCATTGTCACGCGAAGATTTTGAAATCGGTCGTTATGAAGATAAAGGTGAAAATTACCGTGAGCATTATATTAAAACAGCAAAGATTTGGGCAAAATATATGCCGTTTATGGAGTTTGTTGGTAACGTTTCGGTTGTTGCACTACTAGCGTACGGTGGTTACCTCGTCATGCAAGGCAGCTTACAACCAGGTGAATTAGCGGCATTCTTTTCATTAGTTTGGATGTTTTTAGGGCCACTAATGAACTTTGGTTTCGTTGTTAACATGTTCTCTCAGGCAAAAGCATCGGGTGAGCGTTTGTTAGAAGTTCTTGAGTCAGATTTAGAATTAGACGATCGAATCGAGCCTAAAGGTGAGAGTGTTAAAGGGCATGTGACGTTTAACGATGTGACATTAACATATGTAGAAGACGATGATGAAGCGTTAAAAGACATATCATTTGATGCACCACCAGGAAAAGTCGTCGGTTTAATTGGAGCAACAGGTTCTGGTAAATCAAGTATTACACAACTAATGACACGTTTTTATCAACCAGATAAAGGTGAGGTATTAATTGATGGTAAGCCGACAGCTGAGTACTCGTTAAAAGATTTACGTCAACATATCGGTTTCGTGTTACAAGAACCATTCTTATTCTCAACAACTATTAAAGAGAATATTTCTTACGGAAATCCAGAAGCGTCTATGGATGACATTATCGATGCTGCTAAACGTGCACAGGCGCATGATTTTATTATGGATATGCCAAATGGTTATGACACGTTACTAGGTGAACGTGGGATGGGACTTTCTGGTGGACAGAAACAAAGGATTTCGATTGCACGTGCGTTATTGATTAATCCGAGTATCCTAGTGCTTGATGATGCGACAAGTGCAGTTGATATGCAAACAGAGTTTAAGATCCAATCTGCTTTAAAAGAAGTGATGCATGACAGAACAACGTTTATCATTGCACACCGTATTTCATCACTTAAGCATGCAGATGAAATTTTAGTACTTGATGATGGTGAGATTGTCGAACGTGGTAAACATGACTTCTTACTACAAAACAATGGACCATATCAACGTATTTATGACATTCAGTACCAAGATAAAGAAGCAATTCTAGGAAAGCAACATGTTTAGAAGGAGGGAGCAAAATGGCTACTGAAACGAGGAAAGAAAGCCCTCACTTAAAACGATTTCACTATACGCAAGATGTTGCCGTTGATAAGCCGTTTAATTGGCAACAGCTTGTGAGGCTATTAGAGTATTTAAAACCTTATGCCAAAACGATCTTACCGATTGCAATCATTGCGATGTTAGTATCGACAGTCGTTAGAATTGTAGTGCCAATTTTAATTGGTACAGTGGCATTTGACATGGCGATAGAAAATCATGACGCTAATCTACTCATGCAGTTAATTGTGGGGATAGCCATTTTATATGGACTAAGTTACATCGGTAATATGGTGCGAATAAAGTATGTCAACTTGCTCGGGCAAAATGTTATATACGACTTACGTAAACATTTGTTCTCGCACGTTCAAAGACTATCGAATCGATTTTTCGATAATCGATCAGCTGGAAGTATTATCGTAAGAATTATGAATGACATTAACTCATTACAAGAACTATTTACAAATGGAATTATTAACTTGATCATGGACGTCATTACAATAACAACGATTATCATTATTTTGTTTGTATTAAGTCCAGAACTAGCGGCAGCAGTTGTTATCATCATTCCAATTATGTTCTACATTTCAACACGTTTACGTAAGAACATTCGCCGTTCTTGGCAACAAGTGAGAATTCAGCAATCGCGACTAAACTCTCACTTAAATGAGAGCATCCAAGGTATTCGAATCACACAGTCATTCGCTCAAGAGAAGGAAAACACTGAGTTTTTCGATGGTGTTAATTCTGACAACTATGCGAACTGGAAGAATGCAACAAGAAAGAGTGCGATGTTTAGACCGTTTGTTGAAATGAGTAACGCATTTGGTGTTGCAATTCTTTTAGCGTTTGGTTCATTCCTAATCATTAATGGTAATGTGACAGTTGGTGTATTTATTACATTTGCTTTATTTATGAACATGTTCTGGGAGCCAATCTCTAGACTTGGTCAAATGTATAACCAACTGTTAATGGCAATGTCAGCATCTGAACGTATATTTGAGTTTTTAGATGAAGAGCCGAATGTAAAAGAAAAAGAAGATGCTAAGTCTCTAGATGATATTGAAGGGCATATTGAATTCGATCAAGTGCAGTTTGCTTATGATGAAGAACGAATCGCCTTGCATGAAATATCATTAGAAATGAAACCAGGTCAATCAGTCGCGTTAGTTGGTCATACCGGTTCAGGTAAGACGACGATTGCCAACTTAATTAATCGCTTTTATGATCCAACTAAAGGTGCTGTCAAGGTCGATGGTCATGATCTACGTGATGTGAAACTAGATGACTTACGTCAGAAGATTAGTGTAGTACTACAAGATACATTTATTTTCTCAGGTACAATTATGGAAAATATTCGTTTCGGTCGACCTGATGCAACTGACGAAGAAGTTATTGAAGCGGCTAAAGTGGTTGGAGCGGATGATTTCATTCAACGTTTAGCTGAAGGGTATGAAACAGAAGTAGAAGAAAGAGGTAACATTTTATCTGCAGGTGAACGTCAATTGTTATCATTCGCTCGTGCATTATTAGCTGATCCGAAAATTATCATTTTAGATGAAGCAACAGCTAGTATTGATACAGAAACAGAAGTGAAGATTCAAAAGGCTTTAAAGAGATTGTTAAGTGGACGTACATCGATTATTATCGCGCACCGTCTATCAACGATCCGTGATTCAGACAACATTATTGTGTTAGAACACGGAAAGATTTTAGAGCAAGGTAATCATGATGAATTGATGGAAAAGCAAGGTGAATACTACGGGTTAGTGAAATCACAATTTCAAATGTTGGATGATCTATAAACAAATAGCTGGCTTATGCCAGCTATTTTTTGTTTATGGCTTTAAATTGCTTAACTTTGCCTACATTTTCACCATTATTTGTTACAAATGCGTTATAATATGATAGACTACTTGAAGATTGTGTAGTATTGGAGGAAGGCAGATGGGAAAGCGCTTATATGCAGTAATTGGACTTGGCCGTTTTGGTGGGAGCATATGTAAAGAGTTAAGTCGTGAAGGAATGGAAGTATTAGCGATTGACAATGATGAAGAGAAGGTTAATGAATTTAAAGAAGTTGCCTCTCATGCTGTCATTGCAGATTCAACAGATGAAATTGCCTTAAAAGATTTAGGGTTTAGAAACATTGACCACGTTATTGTTGCAATCGGTGATAATGTTCATGCAAGTATTCTGACTACATTAATAGTGAAGGAATTAGGCATTTCAACAATAACAGTAAAAGCACAAAACGATTATCATGAAAAAGTGTTAGAAAAGATTGGTGCAGATGAAATTGTACACCCTGAACGTGATATGGGTAGAAGAATTGCACATAGTATAATTTCAAGCAACATTTTAGATTACTTAGAACTATCAGATGAGCATAGTGTTGTAGAAGTTAAAGCAGGAGATAAAATGGACGGTGAAACAATAATCGATTTAGATATTCGTGCGCGTTTTGGTTGTAACGTTGTAGCGATTAAACGTGGCAAAGAAATTAACGTATCTCCAATGGCTCATGATGTTATTGAAAAAGGAGATATTATCATTGTCATTGGCTCCGATAAAGACATTCACCGTTTTGAGAAAGCATTAGTCATCGAGGATTAATCAAATTATAACGATAATAAACCCCATAGCGATTGCTATGGGGTAATGTTTTCGGCTATTTGGATAGGAATTGTTCGATTATACTTCCATAATAATTGGTAAAATCATTGGTCTACGTTTCGTTTTGTCATATAAGAATGGTTGGATCGTATCGGTAATTTCATTTTTGATCTCAGACCATTGTGTCGTCTTACGTTCCATTACTTTTTCTAAATGGTTAGCAACTAATCCTTGAGCATCTTTAATCAAGTCTTCAGATTCCCTCATGTAGACGAAACCTCTTGAAATAATGTCAGGTCCAGAAGCGATTTTAAATTCTTTCATATCAATACTGACGACGACAATAACTAATCCTTCTTCAGATAGAATTCTTCTATCTCTTAAGACAATGTTACCGATATCGCCGATTCCACTACCGTCTACATAGACAGAGCCGGATGGAATCTTTCCTGCTACACCGACTTTATTTTTACCAATAGCTAACACGTCACCATTATCCATAATAAAGCTGTTTTTACTTGATACACCAGTGTCTTCAGCTAAATTAATATGTTCTGCTAACATGCGGTATTCACCGTGAATTGGCATAAAGTATTTCGGTTTCATTAGGCGCAGCATCAATTTCTGTTCTTCTTGTCCACCGTGTCCTGACGTGTGAATGTCATTTAATGATCCGTGAATAACATTCGCTCCAGCACGATATAGCTTATTAATATTACGATTAATGCTAATCGTGTTGCCAGGGATTGGTGAAGAAGAAAAGACCACTGTATCATCTGGTTGAATTTGTATATGACGGTGTGTACCGTTTGCAATTCTTGATAATGCAGCCAATGTTTCACCTTGTGAACCAGTGCATAAAATAACGAGTTCATCACTAGGCACTTTATTAATTTGGTTCGGTTCAATAAATGTATCTTTCGGTGCTTGAATGTAACCAAGCTTTTGACCGATTTTAATCGCATTTTCCATACTGCGCCCAAATACAACAATTTTACGCCCATTTTGGATTGCTGATTGAACAACTTGTTGTAAACGGTAAATGTTTGATGCGAATGTAGCGAAAATTATTCGGCCTTCAACGTTGTCGAATATTTCTTGAATACTCTTACCGACAACACTCTCTGATAGAGTGAATCCAGGGATTTCACTATTAGTACTATCAGATAGTAAGCAAAGCACACCTTCAGAACCGATTTCAGCCATTTTTGATAAATTGGCTGGTTCACCAACTGGGGTAAAGTCAAACTTAAAGTCTCCTGTATGAACGATGTTACCAGGTGGTGTTTTGACGACGATTCCGAACGCATCAGGAATACTGTGTGTCACTCGGAAAAATGTGACTGACGTTTTGCGGAATTTAATGACATCGTCTTCTTGAATTTCATTTAAGTTAGCGCCACGTAATAATCCGTGTTCTTCTAACTTGTTTCTAAGTAATCCGATTGCTAGCTTTCCACCGTAAATTGGAATATTCATTTCTCTTAGTAAATATGGAATCCCACCAATGTGGTCTTCGTGTCCGTGTGTAATAAACAACCCTTTAATTTTGTCTTGGTTTTGGATTAAGTACGTATAGTCAGGGATGACATAATCAATTCCTAACAATTCGTCTTCAGGGAATTTAATACCAGCATCAATTAAAATAATTTCATCTTGAAATTGAATACCATACGTATTTTTACCGATCTCACCAAGACCACCTAAAGCAAAAATTGCAACTTGATCGTTTTTAACAAACTTCATCTCGTTACAAATTCTCCACTTTATATGTTTTCGGATTGTTGTTCGTAAGCTAAATGTTCCTCACTTAGCTCTTGGACATGTTCAATATTGTAATTACGGTCTGCTAGCTTTTTACGGACTTCACGTTTGCTTTCAGCTTCAATGTACATTGATTTTGTTTCTTCACGTACAGGTGATTCTGAAATGTCTTCTTGATATAATACTTTAAAAATCATTAATTACTCTCCTTACTTTGATGTTTTAGAACGTGCATTCCTATCCGTATAGCTATATAAAATGCAATTTTGCATTATAAAACAATATTAAGTATTTTGATTGATCAGTTAATCTTTATTAATATCAATAGTATTTAAGCCTTGTTTTGATCTTAACAATCTTTTAAGGCGGTTTTTAATCTTTTCGCGTAAACGTTTTAACATTATATCATACATCTCCTTTCAGTATGATATAGAGGACGTAACTACATAAAGACTATCATGAATAGTGTGTATTCTTTAGTTTATTATCCACTTCTT
>NZ_AKIF01000033.1 GCF_000269905.1 Alkalibacillus haloalkaliphilus C5 | reverse complement strand
AAAACCTTTAACTTTGAACGATACTATCGTGATGTCCGAGCAGGGCTGCACAATCCACCAATCGATGATGTCGTTTACGAACAGTTTGCGGCATTAGCACTAGATGAATAGACGGTGTACTTGCGAGAAAAAGTAGACAAATTTATAATAGAAGTAAAGATGACATAGGGAGAAAGTTGATCATGACAACTGTATTAATAATATCAATTGTGATTGTCGTTATTGTGACCATTTTTACAATCTTTGCGATTTCAAAAGGGTATGCTTATAACCATCAAGTTGACCCTTTACCAAGTGATGAACCAGAAGAATTTGAACAGACAGAAAAAAGCGAGGACAAATAACTGTCCTCGCTTTTGCATTAGTCTAAAGCATAATGATTTAAAAAGGATTCAAACTCTTCTTCTGGAGCAGCACCAACTATTCGGTTAACTTCTTCACCGTTTTCAAAATGTACTACAGTAGGTGTGCTATCAATCCCGTAATTGTGCCAACCTTGTTCATACTCGAGTAAATTGTAAAGGACTAAATCAACATCCATGTCCTCTGCAAGTGGTACTAAGACAGGTGTTGTTTCTAAGCAGTATTGGCACTCAGGGCTATGGAAATACACCGTCACTTGCTCTTCCTCTTCTAATGTCGTTTCTAGTTCACTAGGTGTGACTTCGTTATCATAAAGTGGATCATCTGTTACATCATCAGAAGAAGCATCCACTAATAAAATTAATGCAATAAATAATACAACGATGACACCACCGAAAATTAATAGTTTCTTCATATTAGTCCTCCTTTGAATATTTATAACCAAACACGCTTATAATGAGAATTAACGCAAAGGCTGTCCCAGCAAGGAAAGGGATTGTAATAAATCCTCCCCAATTAATGTATTGAGCAAGACAAGAAACCTGTCCACATGATGGCGATGAGTCTTGTAATAATGTCACCTTTTGAATTGCATAATGATACCAAGACGTTAAAAGGCCGATAATTGAAAAGGCAACCCCATATATGAACACTTTACGGTCTTTAATAATAATCCCAATTAAATAGATTAATACAAGTGGGTACATAATAATCCGTTGGTACCAACACAACAAGCAGGGTTCAAATTGTTTAATTTCTGAAAAGTATAATGAACCTAGTGTTGCTACTAAAGCAATGACCCAAGTAAAAACCGCTAAATTTTCTCCTTTTTTATTCATTTTACGAATCCCCTATCATTATAACATTGAGACTATATAAGAATTATATTATGAATGCTCAATTTAAGTAAGTAATTTGTTTGAACATTTTCTAACTAAATAAAATAGTGTATGATTATAAAAGATTGGAGGCACATGAATGGGCAAATTTCATAGTTTTAGTAGTCGAATTGGTACAGCGTTTGTCACGCTATTAATTGCATACGTCGTGTATTTATTATATTCTGGTTTTCATTTAGCAGAGGCTTATGAATTGTTATCAAACCCATTAATCTGGGCTATATTCATTTTATACTTAATGATTAGTTCTTATGTTAATGAATGGTTGGCTAAAAAGTTAGAAGACGATTCAAGAAGAATGTACGTATCACTTTATATGGTTTCAGGTATGTTTATTTGGTTTCTAGCCTATTCGCCATTTATTTTTTCATCATTTTTAATGTACATATATTTAGTTTTGTATAGTAGTATATTTACGGTTGTGGCGTTTATTTTATTTTACTTCATCGAAAGATATACGAGACAGTCGAGGAAACGACCTTTTATCGTTGGGTTTCCAGCAATCGTTGTATTATTGGTTATCTTAATAGCTAACCCGTCGATTACGGAAGGCTTAACCATTGAACAAAATGATAGTGAATATTATGCATCATTTGATCGAATTAATGGAGAAGAAGTCGTGGAGATTCCAGTAGAAGCAGGTCATCATTATGAGTTTCGAGTTGAATGGGATTTAGAAGATGACACACTTCCACACGGGTTAAAGATTCACCCTTCTGCAAGTGATCTAGGATCTGTTGAGTATATAGGTGATGGTGAAGAGTGGCTTTATGAATTAGAGATTGCTCAAGACGGCGAACTGCCAATCATCTTTCACGGAAAAAATATCGGAGGATCAATTTCATTTACATGGAATGAACTTAATTAATTTTGCAAAACTGCTGATGGTAAATCAGCAGTTCTTTTTTTATTAAGAATTTGTAAATCAGGTTGAAATGTGGGGTGTAAAACCTATATTATAATATAAGCATTTACTTATATAGGAGTGGTTGAACGTGACAATAAAAACAGAAGTAACGACTGAAGAGCTTTCAAGTGTATTAAAGTTACTCGGTGAAAAGACCCGAATGTCCATTATGCAGTACGTGTATGAGCGAGAGTTTTGTGTTTGTGAACTAGTTGAATTATTGGGTATGTCACAACCAGCTATAAGTCAGCATTTAAGGAAGTTAAAAGATGCTAAATTAGTTCAAGAAAAGCGAAGAGGTAATTGGGTGTATTACAAAATTAATGACGAGCATCAAGTTTATTACGTTATTGAGAAGATACTTATTGAACTACCTAGCATCGAAAACAAATTGCAAGAGTTAGAGAGACAAAACTTATTATGTGATTAGTTAGTGAGAGGAGTACATCATGGATATAACAATTGCTGTCATTATATTTATTGCAACATTAACTTTCGTTATATGGCAACCTAAAGGGTTAGGGATCGGGTGGTCGGCCTGTGCTGGTGCTTTAGTTGCTTTAATTGTTGGCGTTGTGACGTTACAAGATGTAGTTGATGTAACAGAACTCGTGTGGAATGCGACATTTGCATTCGTGGCGATCATTATTATTTCACTTATTTTAGATGAAATTGGTTTCTTCGAATGGTCAGCGTTACATATGGCACGACTTGCTGGCGGTAGCGGTGTGAAAATGTTTGTGTTAGTGACGCTTTTAGGAGCGGCTGTAGCTGCATTGTTTGCTAATGATGGAGCGGCACTAATCTTAACACCGATTGTCTTATCGATGGTTCGAGCACTTAATTTTAAAGAAGCAATGATTTTACCGTTTATAATGGCAAGTGGGTTTATTGCGGATACGACGTCTTTACCATTAATTATTAGTAATTTAGTCAATATTGTTTCGGCTGACTTTTTCGAAATAGGGTTCATTGAGTATATGATACGAATGATGCTGCCTAATCTATTTTCTATGGTAGCTAGTATTATTGTTTTATATCTTTTCTTTAGAAAATCAATTCCTAAAGACTATGATTTAAGTAATTTAAAAGAGCCTAAAGATGCCATTAAAGATCATAAGTTATTTCGGATCTCATGGGTTATGTTACTTATCTTATTAGTCGGGTATTTTTTGACAGAAGGTTTAGAAACGATACCTGTTTCATTTGTAGCAGGTTTCATAGCTTTAATCTTTTTAATTTTAGCGAAGCGGAGTCCAGCTGTGCCAACTGTGGAAGTTGTCAAAGGTGCGCCATGGGCCATTGTTTTCTTCTCAATTGGTATGTATGTTGTCGTTTATGGTCTGCGTAATGTTGGTTTAACTGATGTGTTAGCACAATTAATAGAAGCCTCAGCACAACAAGGTGTGTTAGCGGCAACGATGGCGATGGGCTTTTTAGCAGCGATTTTATCGTCGGTTATGAATAATATGCCAACAGTTATGATTAATGCTTTAGCGGTTGATGCGACAAATACGTCAGGTGTAATTAAAGAAGCCTTAATTTACGCGAATATAATTGGTAGTGATTTAGGTCCGAAAATTACACCAATAGGTTCACTAGCAACGTTATTATGGTTACACGTCTTATACAAGAAAGGCATTCATATTTCTTGGGGTTATTACTTTAAAGTAGGAATCATTCTCACAGTACCAGTTTTAGTAATCACGTTATTCGGTTTATACATCTCGTTAATATTAGTTAATTTATAGGAGTGATTGTAATGAATAAGCCAATTATTTATTTATTATGTACAGGAAACTCATGCCGTAGTCAAATGGCAGAAGGGTTAGGTAAAGAGGTTTTAGGTGACAAATGGGATGTTTACAGTGCGGGTATTGAAGCACATGGGGTCAACCCTAAAGCGATAGAAATGATGGATGAGATCGGGATTGATATTCGTAATCAAGAATCATCAGTTATCGATCCAAGTATATTGAACCAATCTAGCTTAGTCATTACGTTATGTGGTGATGCGAAAGAGAACTGTCCTGTGATCCCTGCTGAAGTAGAGACTGCCCATTGGGGATTAACAGACCCTGCAAAGGCAGAAGGTACAGCAGATGAAGTAAATCAAGTGTTCCGCGAAGTTCGCGATGAAATTAAACGTCGTATTGAAAATGTTAAGTCATCAAAAGCTTCGTCGGAGTAATGAGTGCACAGCTAAAAGGTGATCCCGACAATGGTTCGGGAATAAGCCTTAATTTGACTAATGTATTGTTACTAATACTACAAAGAGCGCATGACAAACCCCAGCTAGTGAATTTTTTATTTAAGTCCACTAACTGAGGTATAGTTAAATATTCGGCGGAGCCTATTTATTTTATGCGTGTGCTGGAACGTTAAGAGGTTCTTTTGGCCCAAAGAATTCATAGTGAACTTGATCACTTGTTACACCAAGTTCAGTTAAAGATTGAACTAAACTCTCCATAAACGGCGTTGGTCCACAGAAGTAAAATTCACTATTAAGATTACGAATATTATGTTCTAACCAATCTTTAGTAATGTAACCTGTTTCGTGACGCTTCAAGTGTCGATCATCAATCGGATTTGAGTATACCGTTAGTTGATTAATATGGTGGTGATCCGTCATTAAGTTTTCGACTTCATTTTTGAATGCTTGGACATGTTCATCTCTTACTGCATGAATGAAAGTAACTGGGCGGTTCGGTTGTTCTTTTACAACAGTGTGTAGCATACTGATCATCGGTGTTAAGCCAACACCTGCACCAATTAGTACTAAAGGTTTAGCGTTATTTAAGTCTAATGTGAAATCCCTGCAGGGGCACTGATCGGTATGGTGTCACCTTCATTTACTTGTTCATGCATGAAGTTTGAAACGATTCCGTTAGGGTCATATTCTGATTCACGTTTAATACTAATTCGATAACATTCTCCACCAGCCTTGTTAGAAAGACTATATTGTCTTACATGTGTGTAAGTTTCACCTGGAATTGAAACTTTAAGGCTAATATATTGGCCAGGGTTAAAAGGTGGTAAAGGTTGTTGGTCGACGGGCCTTAAATAAAATGACGTAATGACATCACTTTCTTTCACTTTTTGAGCGACGTAAAATTCTTTATAACCTTTCCATCCACCTTCTTGTTGTTCTGCTTGTTCATACATATTAGCTTCTACTTCTATAAAGATGTTAGCGATCACTCCGTAAGCATCTCTCCAAGCATTTAAAATGTCTTCCGTTGCATTCTCCCCTAATACATCGGCGATCGCTTGTAATAAATTATCACCAACAATCGGATATTGATCTGCTGTGACACCGATGCTTCGGTGCTTATGCGCAATTTGTTCGACAACAGGCATAATTTCTTCAAGCTGTTCAATGTGTTCAGCAGCAGCGATGATTGAATTTGCTAAAGCTAGTTGTTGCTTTCCTTGTTTCTGATTTGCTTGATTGAATATGTTGAGAAGTTCTGGATGGTTTTCAAATAATAAATTGTAAAAGCGAGACGTAATTTTTGTACCGTGTTCACGTAATACAGGAGCTGTAGACTTAATAATTTCTTTTTGATAATTAGTTAACATATAATAACCTCCCGTTTTTTATTCAATTTCTATTATGAAGCACAATCATCCCTAACTTTGTGATTTGTGTCACAAAGTTAGGGTGAAAATATGAACATTTTATAAATCATCCGATAGCTGTATGATTTAAAGAGAATATGAATTTTATCTGTAAGAAGATGATTGCTAATACGTCTAATAATTAAACAGTTAGAAAGAGAGGTACACACATGGATGAAGATTTAATTGCGCGATGGTTCGACTTATATGCTGATGATGTGTATCGGTTTTTGGCCTTTCGGTTAGGTAGTCCGGATGTTGAAGATTTAGTTCAAGATGTTTTTATAAAAGCAATTGATCATAGTCACTCCTTTAAAGGAGACGCCAGTCCTAAAACATGGCTGTTGACTATTGCTAGAAATTTAGCTGTTGACTATACGAGGAAAAACAAAGTCCGAGATTGGCGTCGCTTACTGCAATATGAGGAATATCAAAATCCTAAAGTCGATCAATCGCCAGAAGAGATATACGAACAAAAAGAAGCAAGTTCATTACTTTACCAATTTATTTCTGAATTAAAGCCGAATTATCAAGAAGTGCTATTGCTTAGAGGGATTGAAGAAATGTCAGTGCGGGAAGTAGCTGCCGTACTAGGTTGGTCAGAAAGTAAAGTCAGTGTCACTTATCATAGAGCGATAAAAGCACTTCAACGCAAAGGAGGTATTGAAGATGGATCGGTTTAATGAAGAACAAGAGGTTGAGTGGTTAAGACAACAGGTTCATAACTTAAAGATGGATCAACAAAAGAAAGCGGAAATGCGTTCTAATCTAATGAAACATGCTCAAAAGAAAAGAGGTCGCAATAAGAGGCAGAAGTGGATCATATTAGGTGGAACATTTGCTGCTGTTGCGCTATTTTCAGTGATTAGCTTTACGATGTTTATCGACAATGACCAATTAGAGCAAGCAACAAACATAGAAGAGGAATCAGAAGTTACTGCTTCTGAAATAGTTGAAACCATTGAAGTTGAGGGTGAAAACGGTGATTATCGGGTGCGAGGAGTACCACCAGAAGGCGTTGAAAGCTTCGAGTATGCTGTAATGCTTGACGGAGAAATTATAGCGGATGCAGGAGATGAAGTTTACAATATGACCCATGAAATGGAGGGTAGCTATTCTTTTACACTTAATTTATCTATTAAAGAAAGCTTACTCCCGAAAGAAGGAGAGTTATTGTTTTCAGTAAAGAAAGGTGATACTGAAGCATCAGTTGTGTTAGAAGAGTTTGAGCAATCAGAAGAGCTTGAAGAGTCGTTATCTGTGAAGGAAATATCGGTCGACCCAACAACTATTTTGATTGAGGGAATGGAAGAAGACACTGAAGTAACAACTTACGATTTTCAGCCTTATGACATCACATATCAAATGGATCAGTTTTTAACTCATGTTGAAGTGGATGATTATGCTGTCACACATCATAATAATTATGATGATGAAAAACGGGTTGAGGTTACAATAAGTGTGATTGAAGATCAAATTCTAAATGAAACTCAACAAATGATGGAGGAGCAGCATAGTATAAGCGAATCCCCAAGCGATCTGTCACAGTTTGAAACGACGTTCGATGGTTATCATCAGTCGATCGATATCGGAGAAGGCTATTTCATTTTAGAAATTGATAGCGATGTTTTAATGATTGAGTACAGTTACCCGACTGAAGCTGGTGATGGAATTTGGCCAAGATTAGAATTGCTAATTAACTCCATCAATCAATAACGATATAGAATTCTTAAAAGCTTATTGGTAAAATGTTACTAATAAGCTTTTTTGTTTTAGGAGGCGTTAGGTTGTTTTTACCGAAAGAAAACATATCAAGTGTGAATGGTTTGTTTGATTCTTTGGCTGCAATGAACTCGGGTAATTGTAGGCAGCGGCAAGCTGTAGCAGCTATTAAAAGGTTGGGTGTTTTAACTGATCTTTCTAAGTATGCTCCAATTGTCTGTGGAACTATTCCTTTACAAATTGACTTAGAGGAATCAGATTTGGACATTATTCTATATATTACCAACTTAAATCAGTTCGAACAGGAAGTCTTTAATTTATATGGTCATTTACCAGATTTTACGTTAGAGCGGAAACTAATTAGAGCAGAAGCGGTTGTGAAAGCCAATTTTAACTTTGGAGGCTTTGAGTTTGAATTTTTTGGTCAAGATCAACCAACACATAAACAGCATGCTTATTTACATATGGTCATCCAAGCTGAGATCTTAAAACGAGATAAAAGTTTAAAAAACCAAATTATTAAGTTAAAAGAAAAAGGGTATAAGACTGAGCCTGCGTTTTGTGAAGTGTTAGGAATTGATGGTGACCCTTATATTGGGTTGTTAGAGTATGGTAGGCAAAATCGTTTTATTAAATGAGGTGTAAGTTGATGAGTGAGGCAAAATGGCATGATCAAGCAAGAGTAATGTGGGATGAAAAAGCATCATTTTGGCACGCGAACAGTCGTGAGATGTGGGACAGTGGAAGCCGTAGAACGATTATTCCTTTCTTTGAACAACAAGTTCCTAAAGGTCATTCGGTGTTAGACCTGGGATGTGGTGATGGTTATGGCTCATATAAGCTTTGGGATAAAGGTTATGATGTCACAGGTGTTGATTTATCACATGAAATGATTTCGCTATGTCAAAGTAGATTAACTGAAGATATGGAGCGACTGAAATTCCTTCAAGCAGACATGTTACATTTACCATTTGAAGACCAATCCTTTGATAGCTTGATGGCAATTAATTCATTAGAATGGACAGAAGTACCAGCTGATGCGTTTAAAGAGATTGCACGTGTTATTAAACCCGGTGGTTATATGGTTTTTGGCATCTTAGGTCCAACAGCCGGACCGAGAAATCATAGCTATAGAAGGTTATATGGTGAAGAAGTTATTTTTAACACGATGATGCCTTGGGAGTTTGAGAAAATGATTCAAGAGCAAGGTGTGGAAGTTGTGCAGACAAAGGGAGTTTATAAACAAGGTGTTCAAAACAATCATATTAATCAATTATCGCATGAGTTAAAACAAAGCTTATCGTTTATGTGGCTATTTATGTTAAAGAAATAAAAAAGGTTGAGTATATGAGTACTCAACCTTTTTTATTATTTAGATTAAAACCTCAATATCGCTTTGATCACGAAGGTTGTTAATCATTTCTTCCATTTCTTCAGATTCTTTTTGTTGCATAACTTGTTGTTCCAGTACTTCTCTCATTTCGTCTAACTCATCAACTTCTTGTTCCATTTCCTCAGCCTGTGCTGTATATTCTTCATAAGCTTCTTCAATTTCTTCTTCAGAAACAGAAGGATCTTCTAAGTTCGCTTCAAGATAATTGTTAATTAGAAGCATTGTTGAAATTTCATCACGAACTTCTTCTTCAGTCATTTCAATTTCTTCATATACATCTTCTTCAGATTCTAGACCTTGTTGTTCTTGGATGCCAGAGATCTGGTTGTTAATTTCTTCATCAAGTTCTTCCTCAGATGGTTCAAAGCCTTCTTCAACTGCTGCTAATTCAACAACTTTTGAGTTGATCACTTGTTCAAGTGCAGCTTCACGGATCATTTCAGGGTTTTGTTGAGGATCCATTCCAAACTGTGCGTATTGTTGACCTACAGCTTGCTCGCCTTGAAGTAATTCAGCACCTGTGATTTCTTCTCCATCTACAGTTGCAACAACTTCATCTTCATCTACGTCAGAAACTTCCATATCTTCTAAGTCTTCTTCATCAGTAGGTAGCTCGTCCTCTACATCAGGTGTTTCATCTTCTTGTGCACCCTCTTCTTCACCGTTATCACCGCCACAAGCGACCATCACGATTGAGAATATAGCTAATACTAATAGTAATAGCAGTTTCTTCATTAAAAACACATCCTTTGTTATTTATAAAATGTTTCGAGTATGCATTGTAGCATAGTGGTTTTAGTAAGTACAAGAAAACGTCCAAAATGAAAAATAAATGTAATATTTGTCTTTTCACTTGCATTTTACCCAAAAAGAGAGTAAAGTATTAATTGAACGAATGATTGATATCGATGATTACTGATTGGCCTCTCTTAAAAGAAGTCTGAAGTAACAAGATTCAATTGTTTCAAAGATTATTTTTTAAGGAGGTCATTTCATATGACAGGTACAGTAAAATGGTTTAACTCAGAAAAAGGTTTCGGATTTATCGAGCGCCAAGACGGTGACGACGTATTCGTACACTTCTCAGCAATTCAAGCTGAAGGTTTCAAAACGCTAGAAGAAGGTCAAAGCGTTGAATTTGAAATCGTTGAAGGCGACCGTGGTCCACAAGCAGCTAACGTAGTTGCTCAGTAATTGACCTACAATATTCAAAGTGTGTAGCGCTATGCTACACACTTTTTTTATGTTGTAACGTTTTTTGCTAATTATAGCATTAAAATTAATCACTACATACAACTCCGTATTAAAAGGATTGAAAGCTTCGCCTAGAATGAAGATCGGAATGAATATTCATGACTTCAACGTGTTAATAACTATGTCGGATTTCACTGACTATTACAAGAAGCTTTTTCATAAAAGTTTGACTTAAGTGCATGATATAAGAGAAAATCGGGTATGTAATAGACAGAGGAAAATAATAAAGGAGTGTTGCTAATGAGTCACTTATTTACAGCTAAAGCGACAGCAAAAGGTGGTCGTGGTGGCCACGTTAAGTCAGAAGATGGTGTAATTGATTTAAATGTAGTTATGCCAACTGAAGACACGGATGAAAAAGGGACAAACCCAGAGGAGCTTTTTGCTGCTGGTTATGCCACTTGTTATGATGGTGCATTAAATCTAGTAGCTAAAAATAACGGTAAAGACATTGATTCTACTACACACGGTGAAGTTAGTTTCATGAAAGATGAGTCAGACGGTGGATTTAAAATCGCTGTTAAGTTGATCTCAGAAATTGATGGTGTGTCTCAAGACGAAGCTCAATCGTTAATGGATGAAGCACACCAAGTTTGCCCTTACTCAAAAGCAACGAGAAATAACATTGAAGTTGAATTAGAGGCGAAAGTAAAATAATTAAGTAAGAAAAAAGCCGATCTTTTTCAGATCGGCTTTTTTGCTAGTCAATGACTTCGACTCTAACTTGTCTTACCCCATATCTATTGGCTTCTGCTTCATCAGCGATAAATAAGTCGATACGATCTCCTTTAATAGCGCCCCCGATATCTGCAGCAACTGCTGTTCCATAACCTTCTACCCAAACAGTTGAGCCTAACGGAATAACATCAGGGTCAACAGCGACTACTTTTTGGTCAGGGTTTTCTCTTAAATCAATCCCGGTATAAGTCGTTCCGCTGCAACCTTCACAGTAAGCAGTGTATGCTGTTGCTGTCATATACATTGTTTCGATTGCTTCTTCTTGCTGACTAACTTGTTGTATATCGCCTTCACCTTCATTACTAGAGTTGTTCTCATTCTCAGCTTGTTGAGTAGGCTCAGGTTCAATTATAGTAATCGGTTCTCTTGCCTCGAGTTGAGTTGAGGCTGTTTCATACCCCGTTGTATATTGCTCTAATTCAGATATATGAGTTGTCATTTCTTGATGTGTGTTTGCTTCTTTTATATCAGAATCAAAAGCTACTAATAGAAGGCTATTAACAAGCCTGCTCCCAACATTAGTACTATTGTTCTTTTCATTAAAAATACCTCCATAGATGGATAAAATTCACTTCAATAGGACTATTACCTTGTTTTTGAAGCCCGAGAGATAGTATAACAGTTGTGTTTAACAGGTCAATCACAGCGCCTATACGAACAGATAACAATCATATGACACTACTTGTAAATAATCTAAATATTAATAACTTACAAATAAGTCAAATTGATTACGTATAGATGTTGAAAAATGTTTTATAATATAGTTAAATTAGTAGGTATTTGCAACTAGGCCGTTTGCAATGACTGGGGAAGGGTCAGAAAGGATGAATGGGTTGAACCGCATTTTAGTTGTAGGTTCAAGCGGTGCAGGGAAATCAAGTCTTTCTCGTCGTTTAGGTGAGGTGTTAGACATGCCCGTTATTCATTTGGATTCACTCTTTTGGCAACCTAATTGGGTTCAAATTAATCAAGAAGAGTGGAAGCAATTGAATAAAGAGATTGTGAAGGGAAATCAATGGGTCATTGATGGTTTTTACCCTTCAACAATTAATATTAGAATGGAGCATGCTGACACGGTGATCTACTTGAATTATTCTAGACGAGTTTGTTTATTTCGCGCGTTTAAGAGACGTTTTCAATATAGGGGTAAGACAAGACCTGATATGGGGGAAGGCTGTCAAGAGCGATTACCTATTAGTTTCTTAAAGTACATTTGGGATTTCCCTAGACACCAAAAACCAATTCTGGAAGAAGCGCTACGTCATGCGGGTTCACATGTTAACATCATTGAGTTTGAATCTCCTAAAGAAGCAGAAGATTATTTAACCAATTTAAGCATGCAATATGTGTGACACGTATGTTGAAGTGTAATAAGCTAGAATATATAATCATCCGTTCATCAATGAGAGGGGTAAGAAAGTGAAAGTTGTTTTAATTAATGGAACAGTAGTTGGTTCAAAAACGAAAGTATTATTAAAAGAAGCTGAAAGCCAATTAAAACAATTCTCAGCAATCAAAGAAATTGAACATATAAGCTTAGAGGACTATCAATTAGAATTTGCCGATGGCCGAAGTAAGGAACAATATTCAGACGAAACCCAGTCAGTCATTAATCGTATTGAGAATGCAGACGGCTATATAGTTGCAACTCCTATTTTTCAAGGGTCTATTCCAGGTGCTTTGAAAAACTTATTTGATTTAGTTTCGCCAAAAGCTATGAGGTATAAACCTGTCTCTATATTAGCTAATGGTGGTACGATCCAACATCATCTTGTCATTGAGAATCAGTTAAAGCCAATATTAGATTATTTTCGTAGTTTAATAACTCCGAACTATGTTTATACACATTCTTCTCACTTTTCGCATGATAATGAGTTAATAGATGAAGATGTGAAGAGAAGGATTTATGAATTGGCGAGAGTTTTTTCTCATTATATTAGAATGAGTCAATTAATTATTGAAGAGGATCATTTAAATTATTAACTCTTACATAGTTAATAGATATTAAGAAGAGACTGGGACGAAAGTGATGAAGCGGAATTAAAAATCAAACCCGAACGAAGTCAAAATATGATTTCGTTCGGGTTTTGTGTATTAACAATTAGTTCTGTCCCAACCTCTAATTTTATGTTTATTTCCAAGCGAACTGTGGTTGTCTTTTATTTAGAAATGCTTGTACACCTTCTTGGTGGTCTTCCGTTTGGCGCATAGATAATTGTCCGTTTGTTTCTGATTCTAAGATTGCTTTTAGCTTGTTTATTTGCTGAGAGTTTAGAATACCTTTAGACTCAATCATAGCTAATATTGGGGCATGTTTTAATTTATGAACATACCCATTAACAACTTGATTAAGATCTTCATCAGTTGATAAATCTATTAATTGTAGTTGTTCAGCTTCTTTCGCTGATAACGTTTTACCTTCCCAAATGAGTTGTTTAGCTTTTACAGTTCCAACACGTTGTTCCATGAAGAAATGGCCACCACCATCAGGGATTAAACCAATTCCTATAAAGTTCATAGCTACTTTGGCGTCAGACTTAGCTATAACATAATCAGATGCTAAAGCGATACTTAATCCTAACCCTGCTGTAGCACCATTAAGAGCGGATATTGTTATTTTAGGCATTTGGTATAACGTTAAGACTATATCTTTAATCTTAGACATAACATCGTTAAAAGTATCAGGGCCACTTGCTTGAAGCATCATTTTCATGTCCCCACCGGCAGAGAAGGCTTTTCCATTACCTGTGATGATTAGTATTTTAGCTTCGCTTCGCTGAACTTCCTCTAACTTTTCTTTTAAGTCTACAAGAAGCTCTTCGTTCATGGCATTGAGCTGCTCAGGACGGTTAAGCGTTACTGTTGCAACATCGTTCTCATAGTTTAAGAGTACTGTTTCTGACATTGTACAAAACCTCACTTTGGCGTTATATTGATTGTTTGGCTAATTCCTGAAAATAGTAAGAAGATAGTTTGTATTGTTCTTTCTCTTTGAGTGATTCTGCCAAAATTCTATATAGCTCTTTTAAAGTATGGCGTTCACCTACTTCAGTTAAATAAGGAATCCATTTATTTTCTGCTTTTTCAACAAATGATGATTCACCTACTTCATCGTTAACTTGTGCTTTTAAGATCTCGAGCTGACACTTAAGTTTGACATCATTAATCCTCTTACTTAAAACTTCACCTTGTTCAATATACGATGCAGACTGTTCAATTTCCTGCAAGTAATAATGAGCTTTTGCAATTAAATGATAGGAGTGTAGTTTCTCATAATAAGATTTGAAGGAATGAATGGCATCTTCTAAGTAAGGAATGGCCTTTTCCCACTCACGCATCTCACAGTACATAAACCCTATATTATGTTTTAAGTTAGCGGTAACTAATTCTGAATCCATCATTGGTCTAGAGTCTAATATTTGAAATAAATATTGTTTTGACAGTTCGAATTCCTTTAACAATATATAATTAATCCCAAATAAAACGTAACAATCAGTAATTTTAGGGTAGAAGAATTCACTAATGAATTGCTCCTTTGCGATTTGACAATAATGGTTACTTAAGACTGGTTCTTCCATCCTTGTATATGTCGCAGCTAATAAATAATACAAGTCAGGATCTTTTAATGAATATTCAACTAAAACCTTCTCAGCGTCTTTGAAGTAAGTAATGGCTTTGTTCGGATAAGCACAATGGATGTAATAAACACCGAATATTTTGTTGAAAAGGTAAAGAGCTTCACCAGTGAAGCTTTCTTTCATGCTGTGTATTTGTTCAATAGGTTGGTTCATGGCATCTTCTTGTTTTGTTTCTATTAAGTAGTAAAATTCGATTAATCGAAAGAAATGTAAAGTCTGTAGTTGATGAAATGGTGTAATCATACTCTTTAAATGTGAGTAGGACGATTTAGCTTCATTGAAGTTTTTCTTGGCGATCAATTTATATAAGTTATAAATGTCATCATTTAAATCTTCATTTTCGACTGATATTAAATCCTCGTATGGAGCATTTAACTTATCGCATAAGGACATGATGACATCGTGGCTTGGTTCAATTGTCCCGTTCTCGATTTTACTTAAGTAAGAAATAGAACAAATGCCGTTGGCAAGCTCTTTTTGTGTGAAACCACTTTTCGTTCTGTAGTATTGGATGAATGCGCCAATGTTTGTCATATGAGTTCACCTGATTTTCCTTATTTTAATTTTATTGTAAGAGAATTGTGGAGAAATGTAAAAAAGAGCTAGGTGACTTCTGATTCACCTAGCTCTTCGATTTAATAAAAATGTGAGGTTTGTTCGTTTAACTCTTTGATCATTTCTTCTAACTTTTCAGATTCTGCTTTAAGTTTTTGGAAAGCACTCTGTTGTTCAGCTGCTGAAGCTGATATTTCTTCAGTACCTGCAGCTGTCTCTTCAGTAACTGAGCTTATACTTTCCATAGTAGATGTAATTTGTTCACTTTGTTGACGTGAATTATTCATACCATCAGTTAGTTTGTTTAAGCGTTCATAGATTTCATTGACGTGTTCAGTAATTGAATTGAAGGCGTTTTCTGATATGGCAACGGCTTCAGTTTGTTTAGTGCTTAGGTTTGTTGTTTGTTCAGTTTGGTCATGAATCGTTTTTACACCTTGCTTAATTTGTTCTACCATTTGTTTAATTCCATCAGTAGCTGATGTCGACTGGTCGGCAAGTTTTCTAACTTCATCAGCAACGACAGCAAACCCTTGTCCGTGTTCACCAGCCCTTGCTGCTTCAATAGCTGCGTTAAGTGCGAGCAGGTTAGTTTGTTCTGCAATATCGTTGACTAACTCGACAGCAGATTCAATTTGTTCTGTGTAGTTTGTAAATTGATCAACTGAATTCTTAACTTGTGAAATGGCTTCTTGGTTACTTTCCATAATGGAACGCTGGTCTTTCATGGCGTCATTTCCGTTTTCTACAGCTTGTTGAGCTTGATTACTAGCATCATTGGCGAGTTTACTTTCTTCTGTATTGGAAATGAAGTCTTGTTGCATTTGCTCAACTAAAGTAACGGCATCTTGTACATCATTAGATATAGACTGACTACCTTGAGCCAATTCGTCAGTTGAGCTAGCAACTTGTTGAGAACCTTCAGTTAAGCTATTAATTTCTTCATACAATTGGTTGCTAAAATCATTTACTCGGTTATTTATACTATGGATCGAATGAACAGTTTGACTTAAGTTGTCCATCATTGTTTTAAAAGAACGTTTTAATTGGCC
This sequence comes from Alkalibacillus haloalkaliphilus C5, assembly GCF_000269905.1. Classification (GTDB taxonomy): domain Bacteria; phylum Bacillota; class Bacilli; order Bacillales; family Alkalibacillaceae; genus Alkalibacillus; species Alkalibacillus haloalkaliphilus_A. Next base: position 4,593 of record NZ_AKIF01000033.1, on the reverse strand, counting down.
TATTTCATCCTTTTCTTTTTCATTTACGTCAACTGTGATTGAGAGTTTACCATCAGCAGCCTCTTGAGCTTGTTTTGATAATAGTTGTAATGGGTTGGCAATCCTATTAGATAACCGTATTGATAATATTAGTGATGATGCGATTAATACAATGCTCGCAATTACAATAAACGTTACTAAACTGTTAATCATCGTTTCTTGTTCTTGAATGGTATTATTGTACCAATGGGTTGAAGCGCGTTCTAACATGTAAGCATCGTTAACTAACCCAGATGTTCTTAAAGATTGACGGTGGACTTCATTCATGTTTTCTTGTTCGATCGCCATAATCGTCAGCTCTTGCCAATCTTCGTATTTTGTTTCAGCTTGTTTGAGCCAACGAGCCTGTTCATCTGTCTCAGTTAAGTTTGAAATCGTATCAATTGTTTGTTCTGTTTGCTCAATTTGAAATAAAGCATCTTGTTTTGTTGCTTCTGATGGGCTGTAAAAGTAGGTAGATAAAGCCTGTTCAGAAGCCTGTAATTGTGCATAAAACTCTTTACTTTCTAATAAAACGTCTACGTCTTCTTGAGATGAACTTTGAAAATTAATCATTTCAAATACGATCCAAGAGACGAGAGCTAAACTTAAAAGTAAAGGGATTAACGTCATAATGTATAATTTACGTTTTATATTCATTAGTACACTCCTTCCATTACGAATCACTTTGGGCTTGTTCAAGAGTTCTTTCTTCTAGTGTTGATAACTCTATAACACGAATAGGTGCAAGGCCAACACCGTCTTCATCAAGACCAAGCTCTAAGTGTTCACCATTTAATTCCTCTCCGTTATGTAAACTTTCAACAACTTCGTAAATGGCTGTGTTCACATTTTTCACCATTGATGTAACGATAGCCTCTTCTGCAATGGTGTATTGATCGGTATCTACTCCAAATGCATAGACCCCTTCATTCTCAGCTTCTTGAAGAGCACCAGTTCCTGTAAAGCCAGCAGAAGGGAAAAGGTAATCCGCTCCCTCATCAATCATGTTGTTGGCTATGTCAGCACCGAGTTGATCATCATCGAATGTACCAGCATACTCGGTTAAAATTTCAGCGTCTGAATTAACCTCTTCTACACCTTCTACAAAACCTCGTTCAAATGTGCGAATAACTTCAGTATCTACACCACCGATAAAACCAACGACATCTGATTCAGTTCGCATGCCAGCAATTAAACCTATTAAATAACTTCCTTCATCTTCTTTAAATGTGATGGAAGTTACATTAGGTAAATCAATGACATCATCAATGATGACAAACTGTTGTTCAGGGTAAGTTTCGGCCATGGTTTCAATAGCTGGAGCAGTTGAAAAACTTAATCCAATTATTACATCATGATTTTGTCCAATTAATTCTTCTAAATGTTGTTCGTATTGTTCGTCGAAAGGCTCGCGATAATCAAATACAATATCAAGTTCATCGCGTGCCTGAGTTAATCCTTGAAACGCAAGATCACTAAATGCGTTGTCACCTAAACCGCTTTCCGTTACTAAAAGACCTGCACTAATTGTTTCTTCATCTAATTCTTCAGTTTTAGAAGAGCAACCGATTAAAGTCATGATTATAAGCAATGCTGTTATTAACCTATTAAGTTTCATAAGATCCTCCAATATTTAAATGTTTGTCAAAATAGTATTACTAAAATATTATCGGATTAAGAAATTGTTTTTTTATGGATTGTGTAAAAGTTCAAATTTTAAGAAAAGAGTGTGATTTGTATATGGTTCTAGAGTGTGAATATTATTACCCACTTGTATAAGGGAAGTATTGATATATTGACGTTGTAGGAAATTAAGCTTAATATAGAAGTTGATAATAAAATACATAGAATAAATAGGTGTAAGCAGATCAACTGTTTACTTAAAAGGGAAGTCGGTGCAAGTCCGACGCGGTCCCGCCACTGTAAGGGGGAAGCGACTAACTGATCCACTGTCTTAGACGGGAAGGGGTTAGAAGCAATGAACCTAAGCCAGGAGACCTGCCTATTTGGTTTTAGCTCATTTCCTTCGGGTTTAAAGGAAAAGCTATATACAGTCTGTTGATTTTATATAGTAACTGAGGTGTGTACCCTCATTTCCTGCCTGTGTAGGAGATGAGGGTACTTTTTAATTCAGAAAGGAAGAGGGATATGAAGAAAGAAAGTTTATGGACAAAACTGTTTTTAGTGCTAATGGTAGTGCTTGCTGTCGGGTTAACAGCATGCCAAGATGAAGGAGTAACAAACGAAGGAACGAATGAACCTACTGAAGAATCTTCGGTTGAATCTGTAACCTTGACTGATAAGGCAGATGAAGAGATTACAATAGAAGGGGAAGTTGATCGCATCGTGTCTGTCATTCCTAGTGCTACAGAGATCGTGTATGCTGTAGGTGCAGGGGAGCAAGTTGTTGGTGTTTCTGAATGGGCTGATTATCCAGAGGAAGTGTTTGAAGTAGAGGAAACAGTAGGTGACATGAATTTAAATATTGAGAAGATTGTTGAATTGGAACCTGATGTCGTCATTGCTGATTTAAATAATGCAGATGACTTAGAAGCGATGAGAAATGCAGGTCTTAACGTTGTAACATTAGGCTCACAAAGTCTTGAAGAAGTATATGAAGATATAGAGTTAGTCGGTCAAGCAACGGGCCAAACAGAACAAGCAGGACAAATAGTTAATGATATGAAAATGCAAGTAGAAGAAATTACTCAAGCAGTGAGTGAAGTACCAGAAGAAGAACGTAAAAGTGTATGGATGGAAGTTGGTCCAGAACTTTACTCCGGTGGTGAAGGTTCATTTTTACATGAGCTAATCACACTTGCTGGTGGTGAGAATATTATCGCTGATCAGGAAGGATGGCCACAAGTAAGTGAAGAAGTCGTCATTGAACGTAATCCTGATGTTATAATCACGACTTATGGTTATTATACAGATGATGTAGCTGAATCTGTTTTACAACGATCAGGCTGGGATTCGATTACAGCGGTAGAAAGTGAAGAAGTTCATGACATTCATAATGATACTGTGTCACGTCCTGGTCCTCGATTAGTAGATGGGTTAGAAGAAATAGCATCGATTTTATATCCAGAATATGTGGAGTAAGTAGTAAATTGAAACTAGGTGTTAACAAATGAACAACCGATTAATATTGTCAATTGCTATACCAGCTTTATTGACCACCTTACTTGTTGTTATGAGTCTTGCTATTACAGTCGGAGCAGCAAATATAAACTGGCAAACTGTATGGCAAATCGTGATTGTTGAATTGCCTTATATACATCAGTGGATTGAACCAAGTTGGAGTGATTCAACAGAAACCATTGTACTTGATATACGAATGCCTAGAGTAATTCTAGCAGCAATAGTTGGTGCTGCACTTGCTCTAGCAGGTGCTATTTATCAAGGGGTTTTACGTAACCCGTTAGCTGACCCATTTATATTAGGTGTATCTTCTGGAGCGTCGTTTGGTGCAGCGCTAGTCTTTGCCTTCGGTTTCCAAGTCGTTTGGTTAGGTCAGTTCACTTTGCCTGTTGTTGCTTTTATGTTTGGATTTGGAACCCTTATGGTCGTGTATTTTCTAGCAAGAATCGGTCAAAAAGTAAGGATGGAAACGATTATACTTGCAGGTGTTGTCGTTCAAGCGTTTATTGGCGCTTGCCTTTCTCTAGTAATGGCTTTAGCGAATGAACAACTACAAACCATTGTATTTTGGATGATGGGTAGCTTAACATTAACTGATTGGAGCTACAATCAAATTGTCTTACCAATCATTTTAATTTGTTCCTTAATTGCTTTGTTCTATGCAAGAGAGTTAAATATGCTAGGACTAGGTGAAGAAGTAGCACACCATTCAGGGGTTTCTGTAGAAAGAACTCGGTTTTATTTATTAATATTAGCCTCCATTATGACAGGTGCTGCAGTTTCTGTATCCGGTGCGATTGGTTTTGTTGGTTTAGTCGTTCCACATATCATTAGATTGATCGTTGGAGCTGACTATCGTTTAATCTTGCCTTTATCGATTTTCGGTGGTGCTATTTTCCTAGTTGGGGCTGATACGTTAGCGCGTGTGTTAATGGCTCCACGTGAATTACCGTTAGGGATTATTACGGCCTTTTTAGGGGCACCATTTTTCGCTTATTTATTAAGAAGAACGAAGCGAGAATACTTTTAGGAGGCTTATAAATGATCACAATTGAAAATGTTTCTAAACAAGTAGAGAATAAGTGGTTGTTAAATAACGTCTCTTTTAAAGTAGACGAAGGTGCTTGCATTGGGTTAATCGGTCCCAATGGTGCGGGAAAGTCTACTTTAATGAAACTGTTGTCTGGTTTAGAAGAGCCGACGAGCGGAACGGTCAAAGTTCTAGGGAAAGAAGCGGGTAAGTGGTCGGTTAAAAAGCTGGCGCAAAAAGTGTCTGTCTTAACACAAGATGGTTTAGCACCTTACCCAATGACTGTTTATGATGCGGTATTAATGGGACGTTATCCGCATTTAAGTTTTTTTCAAAGAGAAGGAAAAGAAGACTACAAGCGTGTTGATAACGTATTAAATATGACTGGTTTATATACTTTT
>NZ_AKIF01000032.1 GCF_000269905.1 Alkalibacillus haloalkaliphilus C5 | reverse complement strand
AAACTGGTAAACCTACATTTTTCACTAAATACTCTCGGTCAAAACCGCGTTGGAAAAGCATCGGTCTCTCAATCTCAGCTAGAACCATGTTAACGATCACAGCTGTCATAGATATTGCCACGATACGTTTACGAAATTGACTAGAAAACTGTTCAATTGAGAACGTATTTAGTTTTATAAACGTCATAATTAAAGCTAAATCTAAAAACAATAATATATCTGAGAAATAAACTAAAGAAGTCACACTTGAGCCTAGATCTCCAGCATTGTTTACTTGAAATAACGTTGGTACTGTTACAAAGTCTGTAAAGTTACGATAATACATTAAGTTAGCCATAATGATAATCGAAAGAATAATACCCGTCGTTAGTATATACCGCTTCTGACTTTTAGGCTTAAGCCATACTGCGATAAAGAACAGAAACATACTAATGGCAAAAGCATTGACTAACAAAATAATTTCTTGGAATAATGATTCAATTGATAAATCAAAATAAAATCTATATACAACGTATGTCTTTATTCCGACTAAGATCGCTGCAATTATAAATAACGGAATTTTTTTAATCCGATTCATGAAGCTCCCTCCACTTTCCCACAATAAACTCTCCCACATATTAGACGTTCCATATTAAAAAAAGTTTCAAAAATGTTATATATTTAATACCCGTTTTATCATTTTTTCAAACATTTTACAACGAAAATTATTTTACGATTTCTTTTCAGAACGTAATATTAAGACAGCCTGCTTAAACTCTTCAGAACTAATTAGGTTATTTTGATACAGCTCCCTAATCTCCTCTTCCATTAACATAATATCTGATTCTCGGTCACCTAAATAAACAAAAGAGCCGAATCGTTTTAATAGTTTTTGTACATCTAGGTAGCTATTCATCCATTTCCCCGCCCTTTAGTCTGATAATTGGTCATAAAAATCACGAAATTGTTCTTGATCAGGATTAAGATCAATCGCTTTCTCGACATATTCTTTAGCTTTATTGTGCTCTCCACGTTGCTCATATAATACCCCTAAATTATAAAAAGCCTCTGAGAAATGAGGATCTAGCTCAATTGCTTTATATAAATCTTCTTCGGCCTTTGAAAGCTCGTTTTGTTCGATATGAGCAACAGAACGATAGAAATATAAATATTCGTGATTGATTCCTTCGTCGATTGCATTCGTTAACAAACGTACTGCGCGATCGTATTCTTCATTATTAACATGCTGCTGTGCAATCAAAGCTAATGAATGCGGATCTTCAGACGTTTCAGCATGGTTAACGCCATGAGCCGTCATCGAAGTGATCAATAAAATGAATAGTATAGTGGCATTCAATTGTTTACTTTTCCCTTTTTTATAAGGTAATTGAACGATTTGAGCTGCTAAGAAACCGCCAATTAAACCACCCAAATGGGCACCATTATCAATTTGGGGCACGGTAAAACCGAATACAATATTAATTCCAATAATAATTAATAAACTAGTTCCCATTGTTTTAAAGAATAGCTCACGATAATTTAGCCCAAAGAAAAGTAATGCACCAAACAATCCAAAAATTGCTCCAGAGGCACCTGCAGCTACGGCATCATTTGTCGCAAAACTTGCCATGCCTCCAAATATCCCTGCTAAGAAATAAATGATTAGAAATCTTTTTGTACCGTATATTTTTTCAGCTACATCACCAAGAAAAAAGAGAGCAAGCATATTCATAAACAAATGTAATGCCCCAATATGTAAGAACATAGAAGATACAATCCGCCACCAGTCACCATCTGCTATCGCCGGATTATACTTTGCTCCCCATTCAATTAAGTGAAATGTATCTGTACTACTTCCATTCAATTCAATTAAAGCAAAAACAAATAAATTAGCTAAGATTAAAAGGTAAGTTAATCTCGTTTTACCAAAAAAGAATACTTGCTTAAATTCTCTCTCTTTAGCTCTATGATAACCAACGACTTTTTGTTCGAGGTAAACAGTCTGGCGATCCATTTCTTCTGAAATTGGTTCTAGATCTAAGTTCATATAGTCTGTAACTGGTTCATTAACTTGATTAGATAATCTTGATAATTCATCATTTTTTTCGCCTTGATTAAAATAATATACCGAAACTTGAGCATTTTTCTTCTCTGTTAATGATTTGGTTTCCCTAACGTCTTCCCACCGGTCTACTGGAGCCAAATCAGAAAAGTAAGCAATGTGGTAATGTACTGTTCTACCTCTTACGAACCTTAATTTTTTCATTAAATAGTTTACTTTCTGGTGGACATCTCTCCTAAGGTGGTTAGCCCAATCAAATTGTTTATGGTTAAGAAGAATAATATGACTCGTTTTCTTTTCGTACCTTTCCAAAATAAAGAGGTCACGGTCATTAGAAATATAACGGACTTCGAATTGGTGGTTGATTAACTGGTCGATCATTTTCAACATCGTATACTTCTCAGCAATATACAACCCGATTCCCCCCTTTTATTCCACTTTAATCTAATTTGTTATCGTAATAGCAATTTGTTGATGACTCATTTCTGAAGTTACGACGTAAGTCCCAACTTGAATAGCTCGGCTGTAATCATTTTCAGTTAAGTAGTTGACCAATTCATTTGAATCATTAATGATGCCTTGTTCTTCTAAGACAGAAGCAATATTATGTGTACTCATTCCTGATTCAATCTCTAGCGTATAAATTTCATGGTCGTTTTGATTATCAGTCAATTGTTCTTGAGCTCCATAACCTTCTAGTTGTTCTTTTAAATCATTGTAATCTGCTTCCAATTGTTCAAATTGGTCCATATCAGATTGGGACATTATAATATGTCCTTCTTCTTCTAGTAACTCGTGTGCTTCTTCTATAGAAACATGTTCATCAGCTTCAACATTAGCTACTTCTTGTTCACTTTCAGCTTCATTGAAGTACACAACTGTTATAATTAATGTCGTCACTATTATACCTAGTGAAAATGCCATTATTATTGGCCTCATATTGCAACCTATTCCTTTCTAATTAGCCTATGCAAAAGCTTGCTTGTTAGTCTTTTGATGGACGATGACTTTAATATCATCTTGACTTAAGCCAGTCTGATCTTCTATTTCTTTAAAACTGTAACCTTCCTCAAACAAACCAACAACTCGTTGAACGACAGTCGGTTCTTTTTGTTTAATTAAATCATTATTTTTACTCTGTTGATTTGAGTACTCTCCTAAGTTTGTCGTTTCAGTTAACAGTTCTTCCTCTAATACTTTAAGTTTATTGTTCATAACATATTGATTTTGAATATGATCCATCGATAACTGTTCTAATTCAGTTTCAATTACTTTAAATCGATTGTTCATAAAAAAGGATATGATAAGTAATAATAAACCTATAACTAAAAGTGTTCCTAACGCATATACCATCTTTGTCACCCTTACTGTTTTGTTTCATAGATATAGTTTATCATTTTAAGTCGAGAAGAGAAATTAGTTTACTATAAAATCCTTCCCTATTGCACCTTGAATATTTGTATCAATTTTGGTATGATAGTTAAGTCAAATTGAAGTTATATGTAGAAACGGAGGGAAAAATCATGCGTGTACAAATCACACTAGCTTGCACTGAAACTGGTGATCGTAACTATATCTCAACTAAAAATAAACGTACGAACCCTGACCGTTTAGAGTTGAAAAAATACTCTCCAAGATTAGGTCGTCATACGTTACACCGTGAAACGAAGTAAAACAGTAGGGGAACCTGCTGTTTTTCTTTATATTTAGACCTATTTTCACCATTTGTTTAAAGGAGAGTATAAATTGTACAAACATTCATTTAGAACTTTAAGCAAACGTTTGTTAAAACATATAAGTCGTGAACAAAAAAAAGAAGCTGCTAACGTCATTAGCAACACGTTATTTAAAACGGACTATTGGAAGCAAACACAAATAATCGCAATTACCATCCCACGTAAGATTGAACTAACTACATATCCAATTATTAAACAAGCTTGGAAAGAAAACAAACTAGTTGTCATCCCTAAGTGTTATCCACATGAAAGTAACTTAATGAAATTCTTCAAATTTACCGACGAACTTGAACTAGAAAATGTGTATCTTGATTTGTATGAACCGAAAGAAAGGATAAGCGAACAAGTTACATCCAATGAAATTGATTTAATCATCGTACCAGGATTGTTATTTGATCATAACGGTTATCGAATTGGATATGGTGGAGGCTATTATGATCGGTTTTTAAAAGAATTTAGAGGTACCAAGCTATCAATTGCCATGGAAGAACAAATTGTCCGGTCGATCCCTTACGATGATTACGACATTCCTGTTGATTATATTATTTCAAATAAACAAATATACCAATGCTTTTAACATAAAAGGGTGCACAAGGTCGTCGTGACCAATGTGCACCCTTTTTGTTTACTCTTCCTCAGAGCTATCTTCTTAATTATCTTCTTCTAACTCAACCTCGCCTTCTAATTCTTCCTCAGCTGTACCTTGACGCTCTTCTTGCAATTCAAAATAAGCATCTAAAGCACGTTCACCGATTCGTAAGTTAGTTGAGTGATCTGAGTTTGGATCGGTATGTGGTACGACAACTGCAAAAGCAACCTCTGGCTCATCAAACGGAGCATAACCGACTAAGTTTAAGTTGTTCACGTCTGCAATTTGTTCTCCACGTTCAAAGAGTGGTACCTCAGCTGTACCTGTTTTACCAGCAGGATTGTAATCTTTATCTCCGAAATAGGTTGACCCTGTACCACTACTTTCTTGAAACGCTTGCCTAAACCCTTCTTGGACCCTTTCAATATAACGATCATCCATATCGATACGGTTTAATATTTTAGACTCATTTGCTTTATATAAAGGTCCTAACCCGTCAGTATCACCAGCACTATGCATTTGACGAACGAGTGATGGCGCAATCCGATATCCGCCATTGGCAATTGTCGAAACATATTGTCCGAGCTGTAAAGTAGAGTATTGGAAGTACTGTCCAATCGAATATTGCATCTGTAAACCGGGCACTGGAACGTCTCCATATGGAGTAGTCGTACCAGTTGTTTCATAAGGTAAATCTAGTCCCGTCTCCACACCGAGACCAAACTGACTATAATAATTAATTAAGTTTTGAAAACCTTCACGACTATAATTCATCGTTGTATTACTAAAATCGTATTGATGTCTCATTTCCCCATTCATTCTTAACGCAATGAAGCCCATATAAACGTTCGATGATTCACGTAATGCTCCAATATCATTTAGTGAATCTAACCTACTATGTGAGCTAAAACTTAGATCGCCACCACCTTGATTTGATGGCAGCCTCACAGTACGATCACTTATCACTTCACCAGGGCTAATGACACCTTCTTCAAATCCAGCTAAGATAGTAGCACCTTTAATTGTTGAACCAGGCATATAAGCATCATATACAGCACGGAAAGCTTCATCACTTAAACGTTCACTTTCATCTTCTGCATCGCGATCATACGTTTGACCAGACATCGCTAATATTTCACCTGTATTAGGGTCCATCATGACAGCTAATGCATGATTTAAATGTTCGCTAGGATGTTCTTCAACAGCCTCCGTTAATTCTTCACCAACAATTTCATCAAGACGCTGTTGTAATTCCATATCAACTGACAAGACTAAGTCTTTTCCACGCTCTCCTTCTCTGATCAGCTCACTACTAATGACATTACCATTAGAGTCCGTGATGTGTTCACGTACTTCTTTTTGACCAGCTAAATATTGTTCGTACTGATCTTCCAGTCCATTTCTACCGACACGGTCATTTCGGCTGTAATTACGGGATAAAAAGTAATCTAAATTTTCATCCGGAATACCTTGTCGAGTTGTTGTAATTCCACCTAAGAAGCTAGAAAAGGTGTCTCCAAATAAATGAACCCGATCCCAGTCCGTCGTCACATTAACCCCTGGAAATCGATTTAAGTTTTCAGCAATTACAGCATACTCATCATTTTCAATATCTCTTTTAATAATGTGAGGCGTTAGCGCACTTGCTTGATTAAGCTCTCTAAACAGTGCTATTACGTTCATCTCTTCATCAGAGATTTCTCCTAAATCTTCATCAGTTACCCGATCTAGAACTAATTGATATTGTTCAGAATCACTAAGTTCAAGCTCTTCATCATCCAGTCGGCTATACGCTTCTTCAAAGTTTTGCAAGATCCAATAGTCTTCTATATCTCGCTCGGTTACACGTGATAATAGTCCGTCTGAAGTGACTTCAATATAATCGACTAGCTGTTCAGCAATCTCTAAGTTATCCTCAGGTTGAACATTTTTCGGTGGTGTATAAGTAATGGCCAATACAGGCTCATTATCTACGATTAGCTCCCCTGTTCGATCAAACATTCTTCCTCGAGGTACAGGTGTTTCAGAAGTATCTTGTTCTGTACGGTCAATCTCTTCTTGTGCATCCTGCCCATATAATATTTGTACGACGCCAAGTTGTAATATTAGCATCGAAAAAAGTAAAAAGATCAAGAAGAATAATAAATTTAAGCGAAGAGGTAAATGTGATTTACTTTTTTTATTTTTCAATGTAAGCTCCTCCCCTTAAATGCTATACATATTATAGCATCTTTTCATATATTAAATAAGGGGAGAATGGTAAAGATTTGTTAAGTCTTAGGGCTTTCTTTCACAATTTTGGCTAGGTAAATGTTAACAATTAAATAGCCAACTCCAAAAATAACTATTCCGTACTGAATCCACAATGATTGATCCATGAAAAGTAAACCGAGTAAAAAGAGTAATAACGATGTTCCACGGCCTAAATTCAAGAAAATTTCACGTAAAATGATATACTCAATTCGATACTCGCGAGCTTGGTTTGCTTTACCGATCACATCGTATGAGATCGACATATATGGAGCAAAAAATAACGGGAAAGCAATACCAACAATCGCTCCAAAAATAAAGAATTCGTAAGATAAATTTGAAATGAGTAACCAAAAAATCGCTAAATACATACTAATTGCACCAAACGTAATAAATTTAATACGGTTAGCAGGAGTAACTACACGCGCTACGACTTGATATGCTAACAAAGAAGTAGCGGCATAGATGAAGTTATAAATACCAACTGTCATTTCACTTTGTGTTCCCATATATACTAATAAACCGACTAAAAATAAAAAGACTCCTTCTCTCGTCCCTTGAAAAAAGTGAGCATTTAATAGTCTTTTCCAATTTACGTTTTCCTGTCTTTCGTTTAATGCAACGCGCAAGGCATAATTTCCTTCAATCTGTCTTCTCTCGATAAAAAAGCTACAAACGACAGCTAAAATAAACAAAATAAATGAAATAAAAAAGATGGCTAAATATCCAGTGTACCCTGTTAACACTGTAATAATAAAACCAGCCGTTATAGGTCCGACCATTCCACTAAATGATTGCAACATTCCTAAAGTACTATTAAAGAAGTCGCGTGTGTAAGGTTCCGTTACTTCAAACGTTAATACATTAAAAGCTAACCAAAAAAATCCATAACCAGCACCTAACAAACTCCCTAGAAGAAGATTATAATGAGCAGCGTTTTCTCCAAACGCTAATACTGATATAAAAAAGATTGATATTAACGTGATTCCCGCTCTTAATATTAATATTCGGTCAATCTTTTTCGCCCACTTACCAAACAGAATATAAATTAACGTTTGCGAGATTGCAATAAATAAATTGTAAAAAGCCACTACTTGTATATCTTCAGATTGTTTCCATAAAAAGATGTTGACGAAAATGTTAGAAAGAAAAATCCCAAGTGTATATAACAGCCCAATGGCTAGAAGTAAGTATAAGTTTTTGCGTTCATGATCACTCACATCATGACTTAAGCGATTTAGCAACATACAACTCCCTCGTTTCTATCTGTAGTTTTTGCAATAAGAAGTCGCTTATGCAACTAAACCAAAAAGAAAAAGCTTGCACCTAAATAGGTACAAGCTTTGATGATTATTATTTAGCTTCTTCGTAACGCTTACTTACTTCATCCCAATTGACAACATTCCAGAATGCATTAATGTAATCCGGACGACGGTTTTGGTATTTCAAGTAGTAAGCATGCTCCCAAACGTCTAATCCTAAGATTGGTGTAATACCTTCCATAACCGGTGTGTCTTGGTTTGGTGTAGATGTAATCTCTAAGTTACCGTTTTTTACAACTAACCAAGCCCAACCTGACCCGAAACGGCCAGCGCCTGCTGCTGCAAAGTCTTCTTTGAATTGATCAAAGCTACCGAAAGCTTCTTTAATTTTGTCTGCTAATTCACCTGTCGGCTCTCCGCCACCATTTGGTGAAAGAATACTCCAGAATAATGTATGGTTAGCGTGACCACCGCCGTTGTTACGTACTGCAGTTTGAATGTCACTTGGAAGTGAGTCTAGGTTTTGAAGTAGTTCTTCTAATGATTTGTCTTGAAGATCGGCATGCCCTTCTAGAGCAGCATTCAACTTCGTCACATACGTATTATGGTGTTTCGTGTGGTGAATGTTCATTGTTTCTTGGTCGATGTGGGGTTCTAATGCATCGTAAGCATAAGGTAATTCTGGTAGTTCAAATTTAGCCATAATTAATTCCTCCTTCAACATAATACGGTGGAAAGTATTTTCTGAATTTCCACTCAGTAAAAGGTTATCAACCGAATGGCTGATATGCAAGTTTTTTGCCTTAAAAGTACTTTCATAAATTCAATACCCTAAAAACAAATTATTAAAACACATAGTTGTTATGAAATTTAATATTCTGAATTATATGGTAAAATAATTTTAAATGAGGTGATTAAGATGAAATCATATTTATTTACTGGGTTTCCTGGTTTTATATCCGCAAACTTAATCCGTGAAATTATTCGTCAAAAAGATTTTGACCAAATTTACTTACTTGTTTTAGAACAAGCTATTGATGAAGCTAATAGCTTATTGAACCATATCGTGATCGAAGAAAAAGTCGCAAGAGACAAGTTGACTATTGTTAAAGGGGACATCACTAAAGAAAAACTAGGTATTAATCAAAAGATGGCTAATAATATCCAACATGACGTTACTCATGTTTTTCATTTAGCCGCTTTATATGATCTAGCTGTACCTTACGACATTGCTCATAAAGTAAACGTTATTGGTACAAAACATGTTAACAACTTTGTCAGTCAATGTGACCATCTAGACCGATTAGTCTATTTCAGCACAGCTTATGTATCTGGTAACCGAGAAGGGAAAATTTACGAACATGAATTAGACGAAGGACAATCATTTAAAAATCATTATGAAAAAACTAAATTTGAAGCTGAAAAACTGACTGAAGCGATTAAACCAAATGTTCCGACTACAATAATTCGTCCTGGAATTGTAATTGGTCATTCGCAAAGCGGTTCAACGAGCAAATTCGATGGGCCATATTTTATTTTAAACTATTTACAAAGATTAAAATCACTGCCACTGATCCCTTATTTAGGAAAAGGAAACGCCTTAGCTAATTTTGTACCAATTGATTATATTGTAAAAGGAACTATGCATTTAGCACACAGTAACACAAGTAAAGATAAAACATTCCATCTAACAGATCCTAATCCATACCATGCTCAAGCTGTTTATGAAATGTTTACACAAGCATACTTAGGTAAGAATCCTATCGGGAATGTTCCACTTACAATTGGCAAAGCATTTTTATCCTTCTCCACTTTCCGTAAGTGGTTCAGAATCGAAAAAGAGGCGTTAGACTATTTTTATTGTAATTCGGATTTTGATTGTTCAGAAACGAACAAGGAGCTACAAATTGAAGGTATTACTTGCCCTGACCTTAAGGAGTATTTACCGGCGATTGTAAGGTATTATAAGAAGTTTGAAAATGATTGGACTAAGCATATAGAAATTTCTTGAAGAAATTTTAACATAAAAAAAAAGCTCTATTATAAGCTTGATTTAAATGGCGGAGGAGGAGGGATTCGAACCCCCGCGGGCCGTGAAGCCCCTGGCGGTTTTCAAGACCGCTCCCTTCAGCCAGACTTGGGTACTCCTCCGAATAAAATATAAAATTGTAATGGTGGACCCTGCAGGACTCGAACCTGCGACCGATCGGTTATGAGCCGATAGCTCTAACCAGCTGAGCTAAGGGTCCACTTAAGTAATGGGGCGATCGGTGGGAATCGAACCCACGAGTGCCGGAGCCACAATCCGGTGCGTTAACCCCTTCGCCACGACCGCCATATTCATATTTAAGTATGTAAGTTTTTTATTATTTTGTAATGGCGGCGGAGGGGATCGAACCCCCGACCTCACGGGTATGAACCGTACGCTCTCGCCAGCTGAGCTACGCGCCATGGCTCCAGCGGCAGGATTCGAACCTGCGACCAATTGGTTAACAGCCAACTGCTCTACCTCTGAGCTACGCTGGAAAATAACAAAGGTATGTTTTATGAACGTGCTGTTAAGTTAAAAGCTATCAACAGCGACGAGATATAATTTACCATGATACTGTAGGGTTGTCAACAGAGGTGATTGTTTTTTTTAACAAAAGAATTTAATTTAATATTCAAGACAGGCTAATGTGCGCAGCCTGTCTTGAACTTTTACTTATTCTTCATGATTAACTTCTTGAGCAATATTTAATGCGTGATCTCCAATTCGTTCTAGGTTACTAATAATGTCAACAAAGATAATTCCAGCAGTGCCAGAACATTTACCTTCATTCAAACGATGAATATGCTTCTTACGATAAACTCTTTCCATCTCATCGATTTTATTCTCTTTTTCCATTGCTTTTTTCGCTAACTCAACATCTCCATCTTCAAACGCCTTAATAGCCTGCGTTACCGTTTCAACGGTTAAGTCAAACATTTCATTTAAGTCTTCCATTGCTTGCTCTGTTAAATGGACTTTGTTAGCAATTTTATATTCATTCAGTTCAACGATATTTTCAAAGTGGTCACCAATACGTTCCATATCACGAACGACATCAACTACCGTCGAATGGACATTACTATCTGCTTGTGTAATATCTTGGCTAGATACTTGCACTAAGTAGTTCGTAATTTTCTTATCCAAGTTATTAATTGCATCTTCTAGTGATAATGCGATTTCTGCATTTTTAGGTTGATTTGAATTTAAATATTCTCGTGTTTGCTCTAAACCTTTTATTGCAACTTCACCCATTCTGAGTGTTTCAGCTTTAGCTTGAGATATTGCCATTGAAGGTGATTGCTCTAAGAATATAGGGTCTAAATGCTTAGGCTTCGAATCAACGACAGCATCATCACCAGGTACAAGCTTTGTAACAATTAATGCTAATAAAGCTATAAATGGAAATTGGATCACTGTATTAGTAACATTGAAGATTCCGTGCGCAAACGCAATGGTCATCCTAGGTTCTAATACTAATACATCTCTAAACCATTCTACTGCCATTGTGAAAGGAATTAATAGTATTAAAAAGACTGTTGTACCTAATAAGTTGAATATTACGTGTGAAGCTGCTGCTCGCTTAGCTGCAACACTCGCACCCATTGCTGCTAATACAGCAGTAATTGTCGTACCAATGTTATCTCCGAATAATACAGGTAAAGCTGCTTGAAGTTCTATTGCACCTTCAGCATGTAATGACTGTAATACACCAATTGCAGCTGTAGAGCTTTGAACACTAACTGTGAAAATAGTACCAATTGCAACACCTAATAAAGGTATATCACTCATCGTAACAGTCAAATCTTGGAATGCCTGCATTCCTCTTAAAGGTCTTAGACCGTCACTCATTAGTTCCAATCCATAGAAAATAGCTCCAAAACCGAACACCGTTTGTCCAAAATAAACAACTTTTTTATTTTTGAAGAAAAACAGTAAAAATGTACCGACTGCTAAAATAGGTAAAGCATATGCTGATATGTCTATACCAATGATAAATGCAGTTACTGTAGTACCTATATTGGCACCCATAATAACACCAATAGCTTGTCTTAATGTCATGAAACCTGCATTAACTAAACCAATAGTTAATACTGTTGTACCTGTACTTGTTTGTAAAAGAACAGTTACGACAATACCAGCAAGTACACCCATAAAAGGGTTTGTTGTAAAACGATCTAAAATGTCCCTTAACTTGTCACCAGCTGATCGTTGTAATCCATCCCCCATGTACTTAATACCAAATAAGAAAAGACCTAGTCCACCAACAAACAGGAATATCATTTGTTGAACTGAAACTTCTTCCACATTCCTCACCTCAGATTAAAATATGTTTATCTATGTTGATTTCAACAAGTCCATTATGCTCTGACACATTCAACAAAGTAAACCTATTCTCGACATTCTTTACAAAAACTTAACAATAGCTATTTAATTATAAAAAATGATATAAAATTATTGTTCGCAAGGTTGTTGTTAGATATTATAGTAAAGAGCTATATGGGAGGAATTGCATGAAGGTTAATATAATAAAAAGATTCGTTTGGAGCTTGTCTAACTTTAAAAATGTTGCCAAGTTAAGATCAGAAAAAATAAGCAAACCAATTGTTTATTTAATAACTCTTATGTTTTTATTGGCAATACCATATGCCGCTATTATGGCATTCGATTCACAACAAGCAGTGAACCAAATAAGTGAGTCGACAATAGCTGAGGAGTTAACTGGACATTTTGACGGGGATACTGTCAACCTTGATGAAGACCGATCTCTAGTTGAAGAAGGTAATACTTCTATTGCTTTTACAGAAGAAGGTTTTGAACAAGCAGAAGGTAATGTCGTTTTATACTTCCAATCAGATCAAGCAACCCTCGTCACTGACCGTAATCATTACTCTTTCTTATATGATGATGTTATTTCGAGTGGGGACTTTACGTTACAACAAATTGTTGATGGATTAGATCAATTTATTTTAACTTTGATTTTGGTATCAACTATTATTTATTTCTTTATTTCCTTTGTCATTAAGCTAGCAGAGGTTACACTGTTAGGTTTTGCTGGTTTCATCGGAAATAAATCGTTAAATCGTGAAGCGCAGTTTAGTGGCATTTGGAAATTAGCTGTTTATGTGGCCACTTTACCTACGATCATTGTAAGCATCATTCAATGGACAGGTATTCAACAAAATTTATCCGGAATAATATTTTGGTTAGGTAGTTTCATCATAATGTACTTAGTCTTAAAGCATATTCCTAAACAACAGAGCAATGAGGATTAACCCTCACTGCTCTGTTCTTTTTCAACTAATATTTTCGTTCCATCGACTGCTACAACTTTTACATTCTGACCAGGTTCTATATACTGACCATTAGATACAGCACTGTATCTTTCATCTTCAATCTTAACTGTACCTGTAGGCCTTAACATTGATTCAGTCACCCCTGCTTTTCCAACTAACTCCTTGTAGGATTCATTTAAAGAATTATACCCTTTTTCACTTGTTAGCTGATCTTTTAAAGCTAATTTTCCCCACATAGCACGCTTCGGTAATGTATCAATTCTAATTAAGATTAAACTACTTAAAGAACCTAAAATGACACCAGCAATACTATATGTCGCGTATATACCATCAGGAGCAGCGAAAGCTACTGAAAATAATACTACAAAAAACCCGATAACGCCTAAAATCCCATCATTAACAAACTTGCCATCAGCAATAATCAATGCGAGTCCTAAAGCAAAGCCCAATCCGACTAATATTAAATCCGTCGTGGATAAAAATGATGAAAAGTACAACCCTATTGTGATCACACCAATTAAGGCACCTAACCCTCTTAAACGGATTAAGATTTCAGCAAAGAAAAAGAACATCGCAACCCCAGTAATGACAAATACTCCTAATACACTTTCAATCATCATATTCCCTCCCTTTTTTATATTTTAATGCATTTTTCTGACATATTAAATACTATATATTTATTATAGCAGTTATCTAAGTTAGCATGTTAAACTAAACTTATGTTATGATTCTTTATGGAGAGCTTAAAATTTTCCATTGTATATAAAAGGAGAGTTGAAAGATGTCTACGATCACACATCGTAAAGATACAAGACCTGTCCGTGTCGGAAATGTCATGATTGGCGGGAAAGATGAAGTCATTATTCAATCAATGACGACTACAAAAACACATGATGTAGAAGCAACAGTTAATGAAATACACCGTTTAGAAGAAGCTGGTTGTCAAGTTGTTCGTGTAGCATGTCCAGATGACCGTGCTGCGAATGCCATTCCAGAAATTAAAAAACAAATTAACATTCCACTTGTTGTAGATATTCACTTTGACTATCGTTTAGCTTTAAAAGCTATTGAAGGTGGAGCAGATAAAATTCGTATTAACCCTGGTAATATTGGTAAGCGTGAACGTATTGAAGCTGTTGTTAATGCAGCAAAAGAAAAAGGTATACCTATTCGTATTGGTGTTAATGCTGGTTCGCTTGAACGCCATTTATTAGAAAAATATGGTTACCCAACAGCTGATGCTATGGTAGAAAGTGCTTTACACCATATTAAGATTTTAGAGGACTTAGACTTTCACGATATAGTCGTATCCTTAAAAGCTTCTGATGTTCATTTAGCAGTTGAAGCATACGAAAAGGCAGCTGAACAGATTTCTTACCCTATTCACTTAGGTATTACTGAATCTGGTACTTTATTTGCTGGAACAGTAAAAAGCGCTGCAGGCTTAGGAGCAATATTAAGTAAAGGAATTGGAAGCACTGTCCGCATTTCATTAAGTGCAGACCCTGTTGAAGAAGTTAAAGTTGCTAAAGAATTATTAAAATCATTTGGGCTTGCTGCCAATGCAGCTACTTTAATTTCTTGCCCAACATGCGGCCGAATTGAAATTGATTTAATTTCGATTGCAAACGAAGTCGAAGAGTATATTCAAAACATTAAAGCACCAATTAAAGTGGCTGTTTTAGGTTGTGCAGTAAACGGTCCTGGTGAAGCTCGTGAAGCTGACATTGGTATTGCTGGTGCCCGTGGCGAAGGCTTACTATTTAGACACGGTGAAATTATCCGAAAAGTACCTGAAGAAATAATGGTCGATGAGCTTAAGAAAGAAGTCGACAAATTAGCTGAAGAGCATTATCAAAAACAAAAAGAAGAACAAGAAGCATAAATGCAAACCTCCAAATGGTTAATCCATTTGGAGGTTTTTACATAAAAAAAGGCCTGCCAAATAGGCAGACCGTACATCTATATTATCGGAAATAAGAACAACCTAATCGCTACTGCTGCAATCGCTATACCAATCGCTATGTTACCTAACGTATTGGCACCACGACGCTTAGCGTATATACCCATCACTACGCCGATAACGGCGAAAAGTAATGTCCATACAAAGAATGACAGTAACGATACAGCTAAAGCGATCCAGCCCCAACCTGCATCAACATGCTCTTCATATCTTGACTCTTTCTCTTCTTTTCTCATTTTATCTTCATCTAACTCATCAGGATTAAATGTCGCTGCATCACTTGCGAATTCAACATCATCACTGCGGTTACTTATGCCATCTTCTGCATTTCTGATTCCAGTGATGGGATCATTAGTTGGATTAAAATTGTTGTTTTGCTCGAAATAATTATCATCTTCACTATAACTTCTTGGGTGTCGATCATCGTTGCTCATTCATCTTCCCTCACTTTCCTTAGGAGTACTTATAGTGTGTGAGGGAGAGCATAAATTATACTTGTTGTCACCAACTTAGTTAGCGAAAGCTAAGTTACGGTTTTCTTCTGCCTTTTCTTGGATCTCTATAGCATACCAACTAGCTGCATGTCCATTTTCTTCTTGATATTGTTCAAGGCCACCAATGCCTCTGTGATAAGCGGTTAAAGCTTCATCCCAATTATCATACTCACCGTACAAAAAGTCTAAATATACTACTGCTAATTGAATGCTATAAGTTGGTTCGAAAAGCAAATCTTTCTCGTATGGAAGGTCTGCCATATCTGCAATCCAAGGTGCTGTATTTTCCATAAATTGTGATAATCCGTAAGCATGACCATACTGAGTTGGTGGCCCAACTAGTTCTGGGTCAAACGTATCACCTGTTTCAACTTTAATTAGCTCATATACAATGAACGGGTCTATATCATAAGCTTCAGACTTTTGAATTAAGAAAAGTGCCCATGACTTCTCAAATGAACCTCCACTGTCCTCAACCATTTTATTAGCCTGCATTTCAATCTCATTCCAATTATGGTATGAAAAATCTGATTCCCATTTTAAATTAATTGATTGGAAATACTCATTCTGGTTTTGTACTGATTCATTTTGAATTTTCAACTCTTCTTGCTGCTGTTTAAGCTCTTCTATAGTTTGTTCATAATTTATATTATTCACGATGAATGCCGTTGTCATAACCATAATTGTAATAAATAAAACAACATAATGCTTCATATTCATGTAAACATCCTCTCTTGCCCTTAAAGAATTGGTAACTTTTGGGCACAATTTGTCATAGTAACTTATTAGCAGCTCCTAATCAAACAAAACGGTGCAAAACACAGATTTCCCTTATTTGCATATACATAAACATCCAAGTATTAAAAAGGGTGTTGATTTGATGTTAAAGCGATTAATTACAACTAGGTTGTATCACTCTTCTCCAGAAGAAGTGGTTAAGTACAGTCAAGAGTACGGAATTCCTGTTTCCCATGAACAAGCAGCGATGATCTTGAGCTTTATAAAAAAAGAAAAAATCGATCCTTTTTCAGAAAAGGACCGATTAAGAACTTTTAAATTTATTCAACAAAACATTGGTACTGCCGAGGCAAAACAAGCTTATCAGTTGCTATACCAGCTGGCAAAACAATACCAGCTTGATGATTTGTTATAGTTATTGTTCCATAATTTTCGACTTTAAGTCTTCATCAAACGTATCACCTTTAAGCATGTCAATTTCAAACTTATAAGGTGGCTTTTTATTCTTTTTGTCTGTACCGACAAAAGGTGTCTCTAATATTTTAGGTAAATGCATTAAATCATCATGATGAATAATATTGTGAAGTGCCTCAAAGCCGATATGACCAAAGCCGATGTTTTCATGTCGGTCTTTTCGGGCACCACGTTCATTTTTACTGTCATTAATGTGTAATACTTTTAAACGATCAAGACCAATTATATTATCGAATTCTTTTAGTACACCGTCAAAATCATTTACAATATCATACCCTGCATCGTGAACGTGACAAGTGTCTAAACAAATAGATAGCCGTTCATTGTGTGTTACACCATCAATTATTTGTGCTAGTTCTTCAAAAGAGCGGCCAATTTCTGAGCCTTTACCTGCCATCGTTTCTAAAGCAATTTGAACATCACGCTTTTCATCAAAAACTTCATTTAAACCCTCAATGATTTTATTGATTCCTTTGTCTGCACCTTCCCCAACATGGGAGCCCGGGTGAAGGACAATTTGTTTAGACCCGATTGCTTCTGTTCTTTCGATTTCTGAACGTAAGAAGTTCACGCCTAATTCAAACGTTTCAGGTTTATTCGTGTTTCCAATATTAATAATATATGGAGCGTGAATAACGATGTCATCAATACCGTTTTCCGCCATATGTTGAGTACCAGCTTCTATATTTAATTCTTCAATCGCTTTACGACGAGTGTTTTGAGGGGCTCCAGTGTAAATCATAAAAGTGTTTGCACCATAAGATACAGCCGCTTCACTTGACCCAAGTAGCATCTTCTTCCCGCTCATTGATACGTGTGATCCTAGTCTCATTGCTAAGTCTCCTCCCTTTATTTACGTTTCCCTTTCTTAAATTGTTTCTGATTCATTTGTTTTTTTATTTGTTCCTTTTCATTTTTCATTTTCTTTTTATAGCCTGGTTTAACTTTTTTTGGTTTTTTAACTTTTTTCCACGCTTCTGATTCTAATTCATTTTCTGCTTTTTGTCTCTGTTTACGTTCATTCCATTTTTTAACCTGGACCCATTCGCCTTTTTTAATATCATAGTTTAAAAATTCGATACCTTTTGATTCAAGTGATTCAATTAGCTCTATGTCATTTTCTTCATAAAAACTAACAGCAGTACCTTCTAAACCAGCACGTGCCGTTCTACCGACGCGGTGTATATAGGAATCAACGTCGTATGGCATCTCAGCATTAAATACGTGGCTTACTCCAGGAATATCAATCCCTCTAGCAGCAAGGTCAGTCGCTACGATATACTCATACCTCAAGGACCTTAATTCTTTTAACACTCTTTTACGCTCTCGTGGCTTTAGTCCACCGTGAACGACACCAACTTCTAAGCCTTTCTCTAGCAATTGTTCAGCTAATGCATCAGCATGTTCCTTTTTATTGACGAATACTAATGCAATATACGGATTGATAAGCTTTGAAGCTTCTAAAATCAAATCTGCTTGATGCCTATGTCGTAATGGAATTAAACGATGTTCTAGCTGTTCAGGACTCAACACATCTTCTTCAATTTGAATATGTTCAGGTGCTGTTAAGTATTTTTTAAGAAATGGTTGTAACCCTTTTGGAATTGTAGCTGAAAATACCATAACTTGAATATCTTCATACATTCGGGATAAAATTTGATCCACTTCTTGAATAAGACCAAGGTCAATTAATAAGTCAGCTTCATCGACCACAACACTGTTGACTGTTGAACCATTAATTGTACCTTCTTCGATAAAGTCTAAAATCCTACCTGGTGTACCAACAATAATGTGTGGTGGGTTTTGTAGCTTTTGCTGTAAACGCTGCTTGTCTGTACCACCAATCACTAGCTTTGCTGTCCACTTCTCATTTGAAAAACTTATTACTTTTTTTACTTCTTCAAAGATTTGCATCGCTAGCTCTCTCGTTGGTGCAATGATTATTTTTTGCACGTCATCTTGCTCACTATTAACTCGGTCAAACATAGGAATTAAGTACGCATGGGTCTTCCCTGTACCTGTTTGTGATTGGCCAATAATGCTTTTCATTTTTAAAGCCTGTGGAATGACACGTTGCTGAATTTCTGTAGGGTGTTTGAACTTTAACTGTTCAACTACATTTAACGTATTGTTTTGTAAGTCATACGATTGGAAATATCTCTTCATTATTCTCGAACTCCTTTACTATCAAGTTTCATTATAAATGACACAAATTATAAATGCTACTGATAGAAAGATTTTGTCAAACTCGTCTATAACCATTATAATAACGAATAGAGATGATTATATGAGGAGGCCATGTTTTCATGGAAGTCATTAAAATTGCTCCAAGGGGATATTGTTACGGTGTGGTAGATGCTATGGTTATTGCAAGTAACGCTGCTAAAGACCCAAACTTACCACGACCAATTTATATATTAGGGATGATTGTACACAACAGTCATGTTACACAAGCTTTCGAAGATGAAGGTGTTATTACTTTAGATGGTAAAGACCGTACGCGTGATCAATTGTTACAAGACATTGATGAAGGAACCGTAATCTTTACTGCTCACGGTGTATCACCAGAAGTTAAGAAAGTAGCTGAAGATAAAGGTTTAACAGTTCTTGATGCGACTTGTCCTGATGTTACACGTACACATGATTTAATCCGTGAAAGAGTATCAGAAGGCTATGAAGTAGTCTATATTGGTAAAAAGGGACACCCAGAACCTGAGGGTGCTGTCGGAGTCGCACCAGACCATGTTCACTTGATTCAGACAGAAGACGAGGTAGAAAACTTAAACCTCCCAGAAGGTTCTAAGATTGTTGTTACAAACCAAACGACAATGAGCCAATGGGATGTTTACGATATTATGTTAGAAGTACAGGAAAAGTATCCTCAAACCGAAATGATTCAAGAAATTTGTATGGCGACACAAGTTCGCCAAGAAGCAGTAGCTGAACAGGCAGGAGACGCTGACTTAACATTAGTTGTCGGTGACCCGAAAAGTAACAACTCCAATCGTTTAGCACAAGTTTCTAAAGAGAAAGCTGGTACAGAAGCTTACCGTATCGCCGATGTTTCAGAAATCAAGTTAGAATGGCTTGATCAGTGTGAAAAGATCGCAGTTACAGCAGGGGCTTCTACACCAACTCCAATCACAAAAGAAGTTGTTAAATTTATTGAACAATATGATCCAAATGATGAAACAACTTGGGACCTGAATAGTAAAATTACGAACAATAAAATTTTACCTAAAGTTAAACCGAAGAAAAAAGTTTAACTTAGACTTATACCCAGCTAGAGGCTTAGACTAAAAAGTCCCTTCGCTGGGTTTTATTATGCCCAAGTTAAAAACCCCAACCATTTAATCAAAAAACGGCTAGGGTCTGTCTATACTACATTAAACTATTCCCACTCAATTGTTGCAGGTGGCTTACTCGTAATATCATAAACAACTCGATTAACACCATTCACTTCATTGGTAATCCGATTTGAAATCTTTTCAAGTACATCCCAAGGAAGTCGTGCCCAATCAGAAGTCATGCCATCCACTGACGTAACTGCACGTATGCCGACTGTATGGTTGTAAGTACGCTCATCACCTTGTACCCCAACACTTTGAATTCCCGGTAAAACCGTGAAATACTGCCATACATCTTTTTCCAAATCATTCAATTTTATCTCTTCGCGTAAAATGGCATCTGATTCACGTACAATCTCTAACTTCTCTTCTGTCACTTCTCCTAACGTACGAATCGCAAGTCCTGGTCCTGGGAACGGTTGGCGCCATACAATATGTTCAGGAATACCTAGCTCTTCGCCTAATTTTCGTACTTCATCTTTGAATAATGTTTTTAAAGGCTCAATTAAGTCAAATTGCATATGTTCTGGTAATCCGCCAACATTATGGTGTGACTTAATTGTTTGTGCTGTATCAGTACCACTTTCAATAATATCCGTGTAAAGTGTACCTTGCGCTAAATAATCCATATCCTTTAACTTATCTGCTTCATCGTCAAATACGTAAATAAATTCATTTCCAATGATTTTACGTTTTTCTTCCGGGTCACTTACCCCACTCAATTTAGATAGGAATCGATCTTTAGCATCAACTTTAATAACGTTTATATTAAATCCTTCTTCAAACATCTTCATAACATCATCTGCTTCATTCTTTCTTAATAAGCCATGGTCTACGAATATACAAGTTAATTGTTCACCAATAGCTTCATGGAGAAGAACAGCAACAACTGATGAGTCAACACCACCACTTAAAGCACATAACACTTTTCGATCCTTTACTTCTTCACGAATCTTTTCAACTTGCATGTCGATAAAGTTTTCCATCGTCCATTCTCCGTCACATTCACACGCATTAAATACAAAGTTTTTCAAAAGATCATTACCATGTTCAGAGTGTTTAACTTCAGGGTGAAATTGTACACCATACAAGTGTTTAGTTTCATGACTAAATGAAGCAATTGGACAAGAAGGGTTAGTTGCGTTAACAACAAATCCATTAGGTGCTTGAGTTACAAGGTCACCATGGCTCATCCAAACGACCTGTTCATCAGGTAGTGCTTGGAACAGACTTGATGTTTCTTTTACGTCAATCGTTGCCTTGCCATATTCTCGGTGGTTCGCTTGTTCAACGCTCCCCCCTAGTTGTTTCGCCATTAACTGCATACCATAGCAAATCCCTAATATAGGGATCCCTAGGTTAAATATCTCTTCATCTATTTGTGGTGAATTGTCATCGTATACACTGCCAGGACCACCTGATAAAACAATTCCTTTTGGATT
>NZ_AKIF01000031.1 GCF_000269905.1 Alkalibacillus haloalkaliphilus C5 | reverse complement strand
ATAATCGGTTGAGCGTTTGATTCCGCTAATGATTGAGCGACTTTAACCGGATCACCATCACACGTTTCAATTCCATCACTAACAACGTATATTAAGTTTGTATGATTACTAGCGTCATACTCGGATAATGCTTCTCGAGATTGCTCTAATGCATCAGCTAACGGTGTCCATCCCCTTGGCTCAAATTGGTTTAGAGCTTCTTGAAATTCCGTCTCATCATAAGGTGCAAACCCATAAACTTGCTCAATTCCTGCACATGAGAGTTCTTTATCACTGGCTGAACTCGAACCTTCATGACCGTATACTCGCAAAGACACATTAGCTGCCTCTGGCACTTCAGCCATAAAACTCTGAATCGCTTCCTTAGCGATATCCATTTGTGTTCGATTTCCTACATATGCTCCCATACTCCCACTTGCATCAAGGAGGATTTCTACATTGTAATTCTCCTTGAAATGAAATTTTTCATCAGGTAAATCAGGAGAACCAAATGAAGAAAACTCCCATTTTTTCACTGCATCCTCAGGGTTAGGATAGTTTTCGGCAACAAGTGAATACAAATATCGTAAATATAATTCATACTCTTCATCAGACGGATTGTCGCTCATAGAGCCTATACTATCCATCTTTTCGGTAACTTCCTCTTCCATATCCCACAGGTTATCAGCCCGTTCAAAAGGTCCACCTGTCTGTGTAGCTAAACCTTTTATATCAGTAGGTATTGGATCAATATCATCTAATTTGACTACATCTTCCTGACTTTCTGATGAAGTATCTTCATGGTTCTCTTCCTCTTCATCAATTTCTTCATATTCAATTTCAACTTCTTTTTCCTCTTCGGTTTCATCAACTGGAGAGACTTCCTCTTCTCCTCCAAAGCAAGCTGTTAAAATCATTAGTAAAACTATTATAATAATATTAAAAAACTTCATAGGGTTGCTCCTTCAAGTGAAATTAATATTCTTCATTCCCACTCTATCAAATTGTTCTTCCACACTTTCTTTAGACTCTTCAACAGATTGTTTCTATCTTTAAATAATTCACGCGACATTGAATAAATCTTGAGATATGAAGTTGCTCTTTTACCATTAAAGTTATTAACCAGACTAAAAAATTAACCTCCAATACTACTAATTAATTCTCTAATCTTCTCAACAACATCATCTCCAATTCCATCCGCACCACTCATAGCAGTAGAAATTACACCTACCAAAATTACAATTACTGCAGCAATACCAATCCACTCTAAAGTTTGTGATCCTCTTTCTTCTTTTGTAACCTCAACAGCTCTGCTCATCATTTTTTCAATAAATCTGTTAAACATCTTCATTCATATTCCTCCTCTTAGATTTTATAAGTAATTGAAAATACTATTATCTCCCATTAACATATTAAGAATCATAAGCCCGGCAATCATTAAGATTGAAACCGGTGCAATTAAAAACGTTGTAACTAAAGTTACTTTTGGTGATGCTTTTGCCGCTAACTCCTTCACTTGCTCTTGGCGCATCTGCCTTAAGTCTTCAGCTTGAATTTTGAATGTCTTAGCAATCGGTATACCAAGGTCCATACCTTGAATTAGTGCTTTAATTAAGGTTTGAAACTCTTCATTTTCATTTCGTTTAAGTAAATCGCGATAAGCCTTTTCTCTTGGTACACCTAAATCAATTTGTTGGTTGAACCTGGAGAATTCTTCTCGCAAAGGCCCATCAAAATGACGAATGACCTCTCGAAGTGCTTGATCTAAACTAACACCTGCTTGCAAACTCGTACTTACTGTGTCCATAAAGTCAGGTAAGTCTTTGCGAATAAGTTGCTGCCTCCGCTTCACCTCTCTTTTTATTAAGAGAATGGGTAGAAAATAACCAATGATTGGGTTGAAAACAAGCATGTATTGTGAAAATGGCAATCCGATTACAACAGCTAAAACCCCAGAGATAAATCCAACAACTAGTAAGAAGATTTTAAGCCCTTGGAATCTCGCAACTGATAATTTTAAAGGGTTACCAGACAATCTAAGCCATTGATCAACCATGTGATTTTCACTAAAGAAGTTAATTCTTTGACCCAAGTCAGAGAAATCATCTGCGTACTTTGTCACTCGACTAAACAGCTTTGCTCTTCTGTCCTTTTTCTTTTCTTTCTTTTCAAATGGGTCGACTTTTGTAACCTTTGATACATGTTCTAACACACCACGTTTTTCATTCAAAAACGTCCAAAAGTGCTTTAAACAAAGAAGTGTACATAACCAAAATGCGATTATAAATAAAATGATTAATGCATCCATAAGCTACACCTTTATATCCGTTATTTTTCGTATCAGTATGAAAGAAAGTACAATAGCTGCTAAAAACAGAACTAGTATAACAAGGCCAAACCCTGACCAAAGTGGGTCGATAAATCCATCTATTACGTTATTCATAACTAAAAGAAGAAAAATCGGTAATATTGGAACGATTAATGATATATACTTTTGTTCTGATGTCATCGTTTTAATAATTTGATTTAAAACTTTTCGGTCTTCAAAAGTATTAGCCATCGTCTCTAAAGTGAGGGCTAAATTACCTCCAGTTTTCTTCTGAATCAGCAATGTGGCTATAAATAGATTAAAATCACGAGATTTGTTTCTTTTTTGTACTGTTCTAAGAGCATTTTCTAGCGTGACACCCATCTTTAATTCATTTGAGATCCGTTTAAACTCTTCTCCAGCTGGGCTGATACTTCTCGTGCAACTAGGTCAATACCTTGATTGATCGTTAACCCCGACCTTGCTGCATTACCAAGTATTCTACAGACTTCACTCAACTGATCATTAAACCTATGTTCGTAACTGTTTTTCCTAAAATAAAACAGTAAATAATTAATAAGGGTTATTAACACTAATGGCAAAAGCACACTGACCATTATTGGCATACTAAAGATTGAGAACATTAATACAAACAAAGCCATATATCCTACAATTAATATCCCTAAATACTCAGAAGGGAGAAGCTTCAAGTTGGCATTATGCAGTTTGTTTTTCAACGCCTGAGAAGACTCTTTTTCATCAAAGCGCTCTCCCCAGCGACTAATAATACTTTTCCTCTCTTCTTCAGGGAAAATCTTTTTAACCATTTGATTCCATTCTTTCTTTTGAGATCTATAACCTAAGAAGAAATAAATACTAAATAAGAATGATAAGACAGCTAAGCTATACAGTATAGTTACGACTAGATTCATAATCCATAACCTCCTTAGGATTGAAGATTGATGGATTAATATCTATTCCAACAACTTTTAAGTGTTGTAAACACTTGGGTATGACACCTGTTGGGATGAAATATCCATTTACTGTTCCATCCTCTTTAATACCTGTACGTTGAAATTTAAAGATGTCCCGAACTTCAATTCGTCCATCTGAATTTACTTCAAGTTCTGATATGTTCATTACTTTACGACTTCCATCTGTTAAGCGTTGAACTTGAACAATATATTGTATAGCACCAGTGATGTAATCACGAATAACGTTTGTCGTTAAATCCATTCCAGCCATAACAACCATTCCTTCAACTCTATTAATAGCATCATCAGGAGTGTTAGCGTGAATAGTCGTCAATGAACCTTCATGACCGGTGTTCATCGCTTGTAACATGTCAAAGGCTTCCGGACCACGAACTTCACCGACAATGATCCGGTCTGGTCGCATTCTTAATGAGTTTTTTACCAATTGTCGAATAGTAATTTCCCCTTCACCTTCAACGTTAGGGGGACGAGACTCCAGTCCAATAGCGTTAGGACGTTCAATTCTTAATTCTGCTGAATCTTCAATTGTAATTACACGCTCACTTCTAGGGATCGACTTCGCTAAGGCATTAAGTAAAGTTGTTTTACCACTTCCCGTTCCTCCTGATATAAGCAAGCTTAATTTGGCTTTCACAAGTGCTTCTAAAAACTTAGACATCTCTTGTGTAAATGTCTCGGAATCTTGCAAATCATTCATACTAAAAGGTTCTTTTCGAAATTTACGAATCGATACTAAAGTTCCTCCTAAGCTAATAGGGTCAATTACTGCATTAACTCTACTTCCATCCGGTAATCTAGCATCTACCATTGGAGAACTTTCATCAATTCTTCTCCCTAATGGGGCTACTACACGGTCAACAATATGTTTGACGTGATCTTCATCTTTAAAAGAAACGTTCACGCGTTGAAGTTGACCATTCCTTTCTATAAACACTTCACTTGGAGAGTTAACTAAAATCTCTGTAATGGAATCATCCTTCAACAGTGGTTCTAATGGGCCGAAGCCAACACTTTCATCAATTAACATAGAAAGCATTCTTTTCTTATCTTGTTTTGGGATGACAACTTGTTCTTCTGACATAAACTGATTGACTAAACGTTCAATTTTTAACCTTTTGTCTGACTCATCTAAGCTTGTAATTTGTTCAAGGTTTATTTCTGTTAATAACCTAGATTTATAATGTTCAACTAACTCATCTAAATAACCTGAGCTTGAAGTGACACCACGATCAAATTCATTTTCTGTCAGCTCTTTTCGCCCTTTTTGAAAAAGAGACATGAAATCACCCTTAACGATTATTTCAGCATGGAGTGTACCCATTTATGAATATCTTTTGAAAACGGGGATAACTTTTTCTCCTGAGGCTCTTTACGTAATGGCTCTCCATGGTTAATTCTGGATTGAACATTTTTTATATCTCTTCTAATTTCTGAAGCAACAGGGTACGAGACAAATCGTTCAAGGTCTTTCTGCGTCAATTCCAGATCTTTCGCCTTATAGTTCAAAACAATTTCAAGTTTATCTTTTGAATCAATCCCTAGGCGGTTTAAAAGAAGCTCTACCCCCTTTAAAACTTGTAATGATACTGTATTGAGCTCCATAACATAGTAGATTCGATTAGCTTCTTCTAAAGCAATAAAAGACCGTTCATCAATCCAACTTGGTAAATCGACAATGATGAAATCAAAGTTTCTCTTGCTTGCACGGATCAGCCTTAGCACAAAGTCTTCAGTGATTTTTTCAGCCATTTCAGCATCTTTAGGACTAATCAATACATTTAATTCGGAATTCTCCTCAGTCTCTGAAACGTTACGAATATGGTGTTCTCCTAATTCGTTTATAACTGGAATCAAATCTATTATTGAACGGTTACTTTCCATCCCTAAATACGCTTCCGCACCACCAAACTGCAAATTCAAATCAATAAAAAGTACTTTTCCTGTCGATTCAAGTTTTAAAGTTTGGGCAAAAGTCGAACTGATCAGTGATTTCCCAACACCACCTGATCCACTATAAAACGAAAAGACTTTACCTCCACCTCTTTTATAACCATCTGCCTGTTCTAACGAGTGAGAAATTGCTTGTGCATCCGTTGCCATTTCCTCAATGCATTCTTTTAACACTAATTCCTCACCTGGGATGACAAATAAGTCAGTCACTCCTAAGCGGTTGAGGTTTCTAAGTAATTCGAAGTCCTCTTGGCCTGTAACACAAATAATAGAAGAATTAGGTGATTCTGCTAATATGATTTGAGCAAAGTCAGCAGGGGAAGTTCCATGACTAGCAATAATAATGATCTCTGCTTCGACTTTTTTAAGTTCTGATGTCGTAATAAACTTCAAATCAAAGCTGTCACTGAGCTGATCGTGTAACATAGCTTTTAATTCATCGTGATCGCCTATCACATACACATTACTAATTGCGTTCATTTGACCATTAACCATCTCTGTCTTATTCATCTTCATCAGAATCACTTTCCTCATCCGTTAAATCTTCATCTTCAACCCGTTCATCTTCCTCTATTGGCTCCGTAGACTGGTTAGCCTCTTCACTTACGTTTGCTTTAAGTACTCTCATACTGTCTGCATAGTTTTGCATATGAACTAAATCTGTCACTTTATCAAATGGTATCTCTAGCTGCACACCCGAGAAACCAGAGTCATTATGTGCCACTCTTGCTACCTGAACATCTTCCATAAAAACTTCAGTAACTGGCTCATCATCAAAATCATGCGAAACGATAATATCAGCACGATCCAAAGCTGTAAGTTCTTCATCGAAGTAGACTTGATCAGACCTCAATACTGAAACAAGTCGATTTTCCTGTTCAGTTACTGATGAAGCATCTTTCAACATGTTTTCAGTGATAATTTCTCCATTTGATAAAGGAATCACTGATACTTGATCAACTAAATCATTAACATCTGTAATAAACTCTTCACGTACATAACGCTGTGGCACTTCATCTGTTCTAACATCACTTGGAGTAATAATCTTTCTTGAAGGAATATCAGTACTTGCGGTATATACTGTTACCATTGTCCCAAGATCATCATTAAGCGATTGAACCTTTTGTAAAATTAAGAATCCTGATACTGTTGCTAATAATACGGCTAGGATTAAAAACACCATGGCTCTTCGTTTTGATTCCAGCATGATATGTACTCCTTTTACACTGTTTGTTTAAAATCACATCTACAGAAAAACATAACTATTGTTATTACAAAGCATTTATATGAATAACCCTTTAGAAAATAACTTTGAACTCAAGACAATGCCATTACCGTCCTGCATACTGCTCTAAAAACAGTTATATTGGATTAGTATTATATGACTATTAATTTTTCTAATAATCTAACAATCTATATATCTAAAGTGACTTATTCAGTGTCACTGTTGTATATTTCTTTTAAATTCCTAAGTTTGTTAGAGTGATGACTATAAAAGTAATAAAAGTGAAACAACCTATATAATTCCAATTGTTTGACAAACATTGTAACAAAGTTAGAATATTTTTCCATAATACTTTTTGACTACACACCTATACTCAAAATCAACATAGTACAAATTACCTAATTCTTGTAATTGGGAATATGATATAATGAAACTCACTTTTATATAAAGGGAGGTGTGGTTTGTGCCGATTTGTCAGCAATGTGAAACAAAGTGGTCGTGGTGGGAGACGAATAAAGTCTCTACTAAATTAGACACAAGAATGGTATGCCCTCATTGTCATGCACACCAGTATGCCTCTAAAAAACGCTGAAAGTAACTGGGGTATTAACTTTACTTATTCCATTTATTATTATTGTTCCATCTATGATTTTTAACATGACCTTATTAGGCGTCATTGGACTTTCTCTAGCAGTTATACTTTCATTCTCGATCATTTACCCTTTCATTTTAAAGTTAAGTAGTACAGAAGAGCATTTAGTTCATTGGGGGAAAATGAAATAAAGCCAGCCGTCAATTTATTATGACGACTGGCTTTATTTATGACCTGGCGAAATGACAGGCCGCTAAATGGTGCTCCTTCACTTCTTCTAAAGCTGGATCAACTTGTTTACAATATTCTGTCGCAAGGGGGCAACGTGTATGAAAACGACATCCAGAAGGCACATTTAGCGGACTCGGTACGTCTCCTTTAAGTTGAATTCTTTCTTTATTATCTTCAGTTATATCCGGAATAGCTGAAAATAAAGCTTGTGTATATGGGTGTGACGGGCTCTCGTAAATGGAATCTTCATCAGCTAATTCGACCATTTTACCTAAATACATAACACCTACCCGGTCACTAATATGCTTAACGACGGATAAATCATGAGAAATAAAAATATAAGTTAGTTGGTGTTTCCTTTTGAGCTTTTGTAATAAGTTCAATACTTGTGCTTGAACGGATACGTCTAATGCCGAGACCGCTTCGTCACATATAATTAACTTAGGTTGTACAGCAAGTGCCCTAGCAATACTAACTCTCTGCCTTTGCCCACCACTAAACTCATGCGGATACTTCCAGTAAGCTTCAGCTTTTAACCCGACTTCTTCAAGCAAATTTTGAACGTAGCTTTGACGTTCTTTTTTAGGGACGATCTCATGAGTTGCCACAATTTCAGTCAACATTGCCCCTACTGTCATTCTAGGATTCAATGAAGCGAAGGGGTCCTGGAATATAATTTGTATATCTTTACGTAACTTTCGTAACTGCTTACCACTCAGTTGAGCAATATCTTGACCTTCGTAAAACACTTCACCTGACGTTGGTTTTTGTAGTTGAAGCAGTGCACGTCCCATCGTTGACTTACCACAACCAGACTCACCGACAATGCCTAACGTTTCACCTTTTTTAACGTTAAAGGTCAAGTCATCGACGGCTTTGACTTGTTGTTTTTGTTTAAATAAGCCACCACCGACTTCAAAGTATTTTTTTAACCCTTTAATCTCTAATAGGTTGTCGGTCGACTGCTTCACTTGAGCTGTTGCCATCAGACTCCCCTCCTTCATATGGTGTCATCTGTTGCCACTGATCTGAATACATCCAACAACGAACGGGGTGACCTTCTGCTCCTACTTCTTCTGGAGACTGAACGAAACACTCCTGCTTTGCAAAAGCACACCTAGTCGAAAAGCGGCAACCTGAGGGCATTTCATCCGGGTTCGGTACAGACCCTTTAATGACTGGTAGTTCTTCTGTTTTCCCTTGTAGTTTTGGAATTGATTCGATCAACTTGTGTGTATGGGTGTTTTGGGTTTTCAAATAACGACTTTGAATCTGTATATTCAATCACTTCACCTGCATACATCACGAGCACTTGGTCAGCCATTTCCGAAACGACGCCTAAATCATGGGTAATCATGACTATCGACATGCCTAAATCGGCTTTTAACTCATTTAAAAGGTCTAATATTTGAGCTTGGATCGTTACATCTAATGCTGTTGTTGGTTCATCGGCGATTAATAATTTCGGGTTACAAGCTAGTGCCATCGCAATCATGACACGTTGACGCATTCCTCCGCTCATTTCGTGTGGGTAATTATGAACTCGCTCACGGGGAGAAGGAATGCCAACTAATTCAAACATTTCAACAACGCGTTCATAGGCTTCTTTTTTCATTACGTTACGGTGAATTCGGACTGCTTCTGCAATTTGTTTTCCTACTGTATGAACGGGATTTAATGACGTCATTGGCTCTTGGAAAATCATTGAGATCTCATTGCCACGTATTTTACTCATTTCTTTCATGGATTTGTTCGTTAAGTCTTGACCTTCAAATTGAATCTCACCTGAACGAATTTCGCCTGATTCTGGTAGTAGTCCCATGATTGAAAGTGAAGTTAAACTTTTCCCGCAACCTGATTCGCCAACGATACATAGAGTTTCTCCTTTTTGCACGTTAAACGACACACCATTTAAGATTTGTGTGAAGTTCTTTTTATTATTAAATCCAACTTCTAAGCCGCGGACTTGTATTGGTATTCTTCGCTCGTATTTTTCATGACGTGACACTCCTTACTTCATCTTCGGATCTAACATGTCGCGTATGCCATCGCCGAACAAGTTAATTGAAATGACGGTAATGAAGATTAATGCCCCTGGAAATAAAGCGATCCACGGTGCCGAATCTAAATAACCTTGACCGGTTGCTAACATGGAACCCCAACTGGGATTAGGTGGCTGAGTTCCTAAACCTAAATAACTGAGTGAAGCTTCAACGATAATAGCTGCTGCAATGGCCAGTGTGGCTTGAACCATAATCGGTGCGATTGTATTCGGTAGAATATGTTTTAAAATAATACTGAAATCACTAATCCCCGAAGCTTTACCCGCTTCAACATATTCTTTCTCTCGGTGCGCCAACACTTCACCACGAATTAAACGAACAAAATTAGGGGTTAACACTAAACCAATCGCGATCATCGCATTAGTTAAACCTGCACCTAATACCGCTGCTAGAGCTAATGCTAATACTAAAGCAGGGATTGAAAGCATCGCGTCTGTCATTCTCATAATGATGTACTCATCAATAAAACCGCGGTAATAACCAGAAATTAAACCAATCGGAACTCCAATGATTAACGCAATGCCAACTGAGATTAGACCTGCTTGTAACGACACTTGTGCTCCATATATAACTCGGCTAAAAATGTCACGTCCTAGATTATCTGTTCCAAACCAATACTCAATACTTGGTGCTTGTAGGACAGCACTATAATTTTGTTCAGTTGGATCATGCGGTGCTAACCACGGCGCAAAAATTGCTGTAAATATTAACAGGAATGTAACAACACCACCGAAGACGGCTAATTTATTTTGCAATAATCGTTCGAGCATTGTTTGAAGTATTCGCAGGCGAGGGTTTTGAGCTTTGGGATTTTGTACTGATAGGTTTTGAGATTGCTCCATTATTGTGACCCTCCTGTTAGCTTAATGCGTGGATCTAAGATTGAATATAAAACATCTGTTAAGAAGTTGATTAATATAACAGCTAAAGCCATAAACATAACGGCCCCTTGTAATACAGGGAAATCTCGCGTTTGAATTGACGTGACTAATAGTTGACCTAAACCAGGAATATTAAAAATCTCTTCTGTAATGACCGTTCCGCCTAAGAAAGCAGCAAACTGTAACGCACTGACTGTAATAACTGGTAAAATCGAATTTCTTAATGCATGCCCATATACAACAGCTCGTTCAAGTAACCCTTTGGCATAACCTGTTCTTATATAATCTGACCCTAATACCTCTAATAAACTAGAACGAAGCATACGGGTTAGTTCTGCTGATAGCCTCACACCTAAAGCGACGGCAGGTAGTAACATGTACCATAAACTTTGGGCGACATTTTCTGTAATAGGTACATAACCTGATGGTGGAAACCAACCGAGCGTGACAGCAAAAATAAAGATTAATAGAATACCTAACCAAAATGGTGGTAGCGATACGCCTGATAGTGCAAATAAAGTTGCTGATGAATCCCATAGAGTACCTTTTCTCGTTGCACTAATGACACCTGCTGGAATCGCAATTAAAACGGCAATCGCAAAGGACATGACTGTTAGCTGTAGTGTGATCGGAACCTTTTCAGCTAATAGACTCGAAACTTCGGTATTATCTCTAAATGATTGGCCGAAATCTCCTTGTAATAAGTCACCAACCCATGCAAAGTACTGCATGATTAGCGGATCATTTAACCCCATATCCTCACGCAATGCTTCTAGTGACTCATCTGTGGCTTCCTGTCCTAAAATCATTAATGCTGGGTCACCAGGCAACACATTGACAAGTGAGAAAACGATCACACTTACGAAAAATAAAATAACGATCATTAATCCTGCCCGTCGTAGTAGAAATGAGAGCACCTTCACCCCTCCTGATTGTCTAAATTAGTGTAAAGGAAGGTGCTGCAATTGGTTGCAGCACCTTACCTACTTTTATTCAAGTGTTAAATCTGCTGGTCTAATTAAGCCATCTGGTATGTGGTTAAATCCTTGAACGTTGTCTTTCATCGGCTTATAGTCATTTTCGTGATATAAGAAAATATAAGGTGCTTCATCCCATAAAATCTCTGCTGCTTGATGGTACATTTCTTGTCTTTCACCTTGGTCAATAGTCGTTCTGGCATCCATTAACAATTCATCTAGTTGCTCATTTGAACTTCCAGTAAAGTTGTACGTTTCCCCTGTGTGGAACCAGCTATAAGCATTACCATCAGGGTCTATGCGACCACTCCAACCAAGTCGAGCAACATCATAGTCACCTTCATACATACGATCTAAAATAGCACCAAACTCTACTTGTTCAATTTCAACTTCAAACCCAACATCATCAAGCATAGACTTCAACATTTCAGATAGTTGTTGCTCTGCTGGTGATGGGCTAACAGTTAACGTGAATGATAAATCCTCAACCCCTGATTCTTCTAATAGCTCCTGTGCCTTTTCAACTTCACGATCAGGCACTTCTAAACCTGGATTGTTTGCCCAACTTGAAGGTGCAAATGGACTAACTGCTGGAACAGCTCCGTTATGAAAAACGACTTCTGTTATCGCATCACGATCAACCGCATAGTTCATAGCCTGCCTTACTTTTTGGTTATCAAATGGCTCTCGGTCTGTATTTAACATTAAACCTTGGAAGCCGATTCCATCTTCTTCAGACATATTGATTTCTGGATTCTCTTCTAGTTGCTCTAGGTCTTTGTGAGCCACGCGATTCACGATATCTAGATCACCTGATACTAAGTTTGTAATGCGCGTATCTTCGTTGGAAAACGCATGATACTCTAAGTACTGATAATCTGGTTGATCACCCCAGTAATCATCGTGACGCTCGAACTCTAAATGGCTTTGAGCTGTACGGTCAACGAACTGAAATGGTCCTGTACCAACGGGTTCGTTAGACAAATCAATTGACTCATCTTCAGCCGCTTCAGGCGAAACCATTTGACCTGCTCGGT
The DNA here is from genome assembly GCF_000269905.1 of Alkalibacillus haloalkaliphilus C5. Classification (GTDB taxonomy): domain Bacteria; phylum Bacillota; class Bacilli; order Bacillales; family Alkalibacillaceae; genus Alkalibacillus; species Alkalibacillus haloalkaliphilus_A. Next base: position 9,485 of record NZ_AKIF01000031.1, on the reverse strand, counting down.
GAGATAGTCCAGATAAGAAAGGAGCAAACGGTTCCTCTAGCTCAACGACAAATGTGTACTCATCCTCTACTGACATTTCTTCAATTAACCTTAAGTCCGAAGCATTTGGCGAACCAAGATCTTCATCTAAAATTCGTTCAAAGTTATACTTTACCGCTTCAGCGTTAAAATCGGCTCCATCGTGGAAAGTGACACCTTCTTGTAAATAAAATGTATAAGTTAAACCATCCTCTGAGACATCCCAATCTTTAGCAAGTCCAGGGATAGGGTCTAAGTTTTCATCTACATTAATTAGCGTTTCATAAACAGCTTTGAAAATTTGACTCTCTACTTGTGCAGTGGATAAGTGAGGGTCTAACAACGGTGGATCATCATCTAAACCAACAACTAAAGTGTCTTCCGCATCGTTATTTGTTAAATCTTCTGGCTCTTCTTCTCCACCAGCTGCCTCATCATTTTGATCGTTACCACCACATGCAGCTAGTACCATAAGTAAAGTTAATAATAGTGTTGTTAATAGCTTTTTAGAATACATTTGATCGTCCATATAAGTTCCTCCTAGGTTTTAATAAAGTCATAAGTCTGAAATAAAATCGCTAATGTCATTTTCCACACGAACCAACTCCTCTGAACTTTTGAAATAGTTAGATAATTTAAATTTAAAATCCATTTTACTTACTTAAACCACAAAGTCAATAACATTTTGATAGGTTTTTATATGTAATCGTTATCATTTTGTTATTCATTTATGAAAACCCTTTCATATTGTTATTTTAGCCCTAAGCATTTTTATCTATTAACCATTTACAAACAAATGTTTAAATGATAAACTTTTGTTATAATAAATTGATAGCGATTTCATTCATTGAAAGTGGAGGGTTCAAAAATGGAAAAAGAACAACAAATTTTAAATTTTATAAAATTAAACCCTTACATCTCACAACAAGAGTTAGCTGATGAAGTCGGTCTCTCGCGTCCAGCGGTTGCCAACTATATTAAGAGGTTAATTGCGTCTGGTGACATTAAAGGACGAGCCTATATTTTAAATGACCACAGTGGAGTTACATGCATTGGTGGAGCTAACGTTGACCGTAAGTCACATGCTTTGCAAGACGTTAGAATGGAGTCGTCTAACCCTGTTATAACTGACGAATCTCTTGGCGGAGTAGCAAGAAACGTCGCTGAAAACTTGGTCAGACTAGACTTAAAGCCGACTTTGGCTACTTTTGTAGGTCAAGATAAAGAAGGTGCTTGGTTAACGGAGTCTGCATACAAAATTGGTATCGACACGAGCGAAGTTACTACTTTACCTCAAAGCCGTACCGGAACTTATACAGCGTTGATCGACCGAAACGGTGAACTCGTTGTATCTATGGCAGATATGGAGATTTACAACAAAGTATCTGAGCAGTTAATTGAGCAAAAATGGCAACAATACGCACGCTCTGATGTCATCTTTTTAGATACTAATATTTCTGAAAGTGCTATCCATGCAGTAATAAGACGTTCTAAAAGTAATCAAAAGCCATTATTTTTAGACCCTGTCTCCTCAATTAAAGCGAAAAAGCTACCAGGAGATTTATCAGGTGTGCACACGATTATTCCGAACAAGGAAGAAGCCGAGGAACTGTCAGGTATTACAATTAATAGTGCTAATGACTTAGGGAAAGCTTGCCATGAGTTACTGCGAAGAGGCGTTAAGCAAGTTGTCGTCACTTTAGGTGAAGAGGGCATTTATTATTGTTCTAATGATGAAGAAGGTAAGGTTGGAGCTATTCGTACAGAAGTTGCTGACGTAACCGGAGCTGGTGATGCGTTCACTGCTGGTATTATTTATGGTTTTATAAATGGTCAGTCGTTGCAGCAGGCTTGTCGTTTCGGACTAGCGTGCGCCACGTTAACACTTCAATCAAATCAGTCTTGTTCAGAAGACTTATCAACAGGGAAAATTATTACTTTATTAAAGGAGTTGTCGTAAATGGAACAATTTTTATCATACACAAAAGAAGTACAAGAGGCTTTACAAAATAAACAACCTGTCGTTGCATTAGAGTCAACGATTATCTCTCACGGGTTACCATACCCGCAAAACTTAGAAATGGCTCGTAAAGTTGAAGAAATAATCCGTGAGCAAGGGGCAGTACCTGCTACGATCGGCATTATGGATGGTGAGGTCAAGATCGGTTTAACAGAAGAAGAGTTAAATGTTTTTGCTACAAGTGGAAATGTTCATAAGGTGAGCCGTCGCGACTTTGCCCATGTTATTGCACAACGAGAACTCGGTGCAACGACTGTTGCTGGAACGATGATTGCAGCAGAACTTGCAGGTATTAAAGTATTTGCCACTGGTGGAATTGGTGGTGTTCATCGTGAAGGTGAAATCACTTGGGACGTTTCAGCTGACTTAACGGAATTAGCACAAACGAATGTCGCTGTCGTATGCGCTGGTGCTAAATCAATTTTAGATATCGGTCGAACGTTAGAATATTTAGAGACCCATGGCGTTCCGGTTATTGGTTACAAAACCAACACATTTCCTTCATTCTACTCTCGAGTAAGTGAATTCGGTGTTGATTACCAAATCGATCAACCAGAAGCAGTTGCTAAATCGCTAAAGACTAAGTGGGATTTAGAGCTGGAAGGTGGCGCTATAATTGCTAACCCTGTACCTGAACACGCCGCATTAGACTATAATGAAATTGAAAATGTCATTCAAGAAGCAATCACAGAAGCGAAAAATAACAACATTACCGGTAAAGAAGTAACGCCATTTATTTTAGATAAAGTGAAACGATTAACAGATGGCCAAAGTTTAGAAACGAACTTAGCTCTTGTTTATCATAACGCTGAAGTAGCTGGACAAGTGGCAAGAGCTTACCAAAAAATTGTTTAAAGCAAACCAAAAGAGTGAACTCTAAAAAACGAGTTCACTCTTTTTAAACTTGAGGTCCTTTTTCAGGATCTGTTGCACCTGGTGGACTATACGCTGGTGGCACCTTAAGCCACCCACGTTTTCTCATCAATTCTTTCGCACTAAACCCTAGGGCAAACTTATCTATTTGAAACTTCAAAAACATTAACCCTAAATCTGTTCTTAAACATTGACTAGCTGAGGCAGCACACATATCCCCCGCATAAACGAAATTTATTGTTAAAGTATTCATTAATTCATCATCTGTCATTCTCGCACCAACTGGTACACTTTTCGGGTCAGATATTGGCTTATGAGCTGGTGAAGACGCTAATGGAATTCCCTCATTTCTCATAAATTTCGTCAATTCATTTACGTGTGAGTTTGCTACATCATAAGCGTCGTTTATGAACTTTTTAACATCCTCATCCAAAGTCATATTTAGCCCAACTTCTTCATAAGCGATGATACTCTCAACAAAAGCTAAATACGTCCAACATACCATCGCTTCCCCTATATGAACTGGATCTTTACTATTATCATTCAGTGACTTCAACACTTTTAGTGATGCTTCTACCCATTTTCCATAATTGCTTGCCAAAGTAAACACCCCCGAACTCAGTATTATTAGTTTGGAATTCTAGAGGTAATTTATTCATATAAGTTTTATTTTAAGCCACCCCGTGCATCAATGGCCCATTGACCAACTGTTTTATAGGAGTTACAAACGACATACTCATCAAATAAGTTAGCCACTACGCAAGCATGGTTTGGAATGATTTCGACTGTATCATTAACTTCCAACTCACACTGTTCATCTATTGGAATGACCCCATGCTCTTCGGACAACCTTTCAATAACTAAATTTGGGTAACCAATGACTTGGCCGAATCCGACAACACTTTCGTTGCCATGTGCGCCCTTTTCAAATGACAATGATTTGCTTCCTGCATCAATCACTATACGATCAGAGTGTTTAGCAACAACCGTAGCAAGTACGGTTAAAGCACAATCTTCAGGCTGTGCTACACCTAAACCGACTTGAACCATATCATAAAAAATTGCATTTCCAGGTCTAACTTCTGTTACACCGGAAACCTTACCCGCTTCCATGAACGTTGGAGTAGCGCCAACACTTCGATGCCGAATACGGATCCCTTCAACTTCACATGCTTGCGCACTCTTCACAACACTTTCTGCTTCATAGTTTGCGATTCTTTTCCGTTCGTCATTTGACTTAGCACCGTAAGAATAGCCAGCATGAGTGTATAAACCAGTTAATTCAAGACCTGGAAGTGCTGTAATATACTTGGCTAAGTTTACCGTCTCTTCACCTGGCTCAACACCACAACGGTTCAACCCAGAGTTCACTTTAATCCATACTTCAAGCACTTCATTTTCAAACGTGTCACTTAAAGCTTTTGCACCGATCTCAGAATCAACGCTAGCAATTATATTGGCTTGTTTAGTTAACTCTTTTAAACGGTTTACTTTTTGTTTTTTAGTAATTGGATAGGCAATAAAAATATCTTCAATGCCACCATCGACCATGACTTCAGCTTCATCCAGTTTAGCAACGGTTACCCCAACCGCTCCTTCTTCAACTTGTCTTTTAGCAATTTGAACACTTTTATGTGTTTTAATATGAGGACGTAATGCAATGTGTTGTGATTGGGCAAAACCAACCATACTCATTAAGTTACGCTCCATCGTATCTTGTTGTATTAATAAACTTGGCGTATCTAAGTTCATCCCTCAATCACCTTTTTCTTTTATGTTACTTCAAGTTTACCTTTTAATAATCGGCAATGTTACAGATGATGGGTATTGTTCCGAATGATAAATCGTCTGATTAGCTACTTTCATCTCATTCGTTTTACCTAATTCATCACCTGTGTTTAAGTTGCGGTCATACTTTGGAAAAGCACTTGATGCGACTTCGATGCGAATTTGATGACCTTTTTTAAAGACGTGTGACGTATTCCAACAGTCGACTTCCACTTCGTAAACTTCACCTGGGGTCATTAGTTCAGGCTTGTCTGTTCCGTTACGGAAGCGCCCGCGAACGAGCCCGTCTGTTAAACGTTGGGCAAAACCACTCGGTCTTACATCCAGTAACTTAACCGTAAAGTCAGTATCTTTCTCATCAGTTGATACGAATAAGTTTGCTTTAACTGGTCCTGTTACTTCTACATCTTCGTCTAACACTTCACTCGCATAGACAAGGATGTCATCTCTTCTTTCAATTGAAGAGTAGTCATCTGGACCACCAATTTGATGCGAAACCATTTCCGTGATGAATGGTACCGGGTTGGCTGGATCATAAGCGTACTGGTCAAATTCTGCTTCACCGTTAGCTGGTTCACTCGTTCTTAAAACACCATCTCCAAAGCGGCTATTCGCCTTGCCACCACTATGTAAATAAAGTTCGGTCCACTTCGTATTTGGTAGAGGCCATGTTTCCTCTTGATGCCATTTGTTTTCTCCCATTACGAAAATCTCAACGGGTGCTTTCTTAGTAAAACCTTGATCAATTCCTTTTAAGTAGTAATCGAAAAAGCGTCGCTGGTAGTCATTCATATTAATTATAGAGTCTTCTCCAAAGTCTAAATCACCTAGTTTAGTCGATTTGTTAAGTTGGTGCGGCCAAGGTCCCATTAACAAATGTTGATCAGACTTCCCTGCCTCAACCATACCACGGTAGTTTAACGGTGTTCCGATTTGTTCATCATCATACCAACCTGAAATGTTTAAGACTGGCACGTCAATTTCATCAAAACGGTGCTGATAAGCGATATGTTTCCAATATTCATCAAAGTATGGATGCTCAATTTCTTCACGCCACTGCTCAGAATACCACCCTGTCGGTAAATCCATATCGACATACGGTAAGGTCCAGTAAACCTTTTGCCAATCAACTAAGTTTATATTTTGCATGACACGCCCTCGCGTCATATATAACCAACAAATATGCATCGGGTTCGGTAAACCAGTGGGCCATTCAACAAAAGGATCTGACGGTGTAACTAGTGGAACCATTGCCTTAAGTGATGGAGGTTGCTCTAATGCGGTTAGCCACTGGATGCGTCCTAAATATGAACCTCCAAGAGTACCAATACTTCCGTCACACCACGTTTGGTTAGCGACCCATTCGATGACATCATAACCATCGACACCATCATTGCGGTAAGGGACGAATTCTCCTTCTGAATCTCCACGTCCTCTAACATCAACGTTGATAACATGATAGCCATGTTCAGCGAAGTACTCGCCTTGCAAATGTTGCTGTTCTCTCGTTTTACCATAAGGTGTTCTTACAACGATTGCTGGGTGTATACCTTGTACTTCTGGTTGATAATGATCTGCTGATAATAACACTTCGTCCCTTAAAGGGATCTTTATATCTCTTTTAACACGATAACTCATCCAAACCCTCCTTATAAATTATATTTCGTTATTCGAATTAAAAATCCTGCACAACTCTATTTGTTGGCAAGAAATATTTAACCTTTCATCAAACTTTCACATTGGAGGTTTAAGCTTAAGTTATAGGAGGGTGAAAATTGACAACGACGACTGCAATGATTCAGATGGCGATCATAATTGTGAGCTTTTTGTTAAGCTTTATTGTTTTTATGTTTATTAGCCCGTTAAATAAACAACTTAAAAAACAATACTTAGATGAAACCGTTTCTTTTATTATAAACATCGTTCTACTTATATGGCTTGGTAAAGTCGTGTTTAATCTTTCATTGATTTTAACTGACCCGATGGCTGTTTTAGCGTACCCGAGCGGCGCAAGAGAATTTTACTTTGGCATAATAGTAGCCGTTATAATTTTTATAGCAAAACATAAGAAAAAGGAAATTCTTATTATACCGTTTTTACACGCCTTTTTAACCGTTTTCTTGTTCACTTCATTTATTTACGAATTTACGGAACTTATTGTGCAAGATCATACTTACTCGTTTAACTACTTAACTTTATTATTTATTGTTTTAATTACGTTTGTCATGATGAACTCTTTATCATTAGGAGTTTCAAGTGGGGTTACTATTACGTTGTGGAGCTTAGGCCAACTTACCTTAACAACAGTACAACCATTTATAACCGTTTTCTCTTATATGGTTTCCCCGTGGTTCATTATGATTGTGTTTATGGTCGGAATATCAATATTAATAACTAATATTAAGAAAGTTGGTGCAACATGATTGATGTAGCAGACCTAACAATATGGTTAGCTTTAGGCGCTGGAATGTTGTCGTTCTTATCTCCTTGTACTTTACCTCTTTTTCCAGCCTACCTTTCTTACATTACTGGGGTAAGTGTAAAAGAATTAGAAAACAACAAAGATATGAAAGTAAGGTCTAAATTACTTATTCACTCTGTTTTATTCCTATTCGGTGTATCGTTAATTTTTATCGGTTTAGGTGTTGGTGTATCTTTTATCGGACAATGGATTCAAAGCTTCCTAGCTGGCGAATCAGGTCAGTTTATTCAACGAATCGCTGGTATTTTCATTATCGTGATGGGACTTTTCGTAGGTGGATGGCTCAATATTAAAACGTTTATGAAGGAGAAGCGTTTTAACTTCGCGAGAAAGCCTGCTGGTTACTTAGGTACTGTCTTTGTTGGAATGGGATTTGCCGCAGGGTGGACGCCATGTATTGGTCCAATTTTTGCAACAATCTTAGTTGCGGCAGCGAGCAACCCATCTCAAGGCGCTTTTTACACCATTTTTTACGTGATCGGTTTCGCTTTACCGTTCCTAATTCTAACGTTCTTTATCGGCAGAACGAGATGGATTGTAAAATATAGCGGCATGATTATGAAAGTCGGTGGTGTCGTCATGATCATTATGGGGCTTCTTCTATTTACTGGCCAAATGACACGAATCTCGATCTTTTTATTAGAACTAATTGATGATACTTGGTTTTCAAATTTAGGTTAAACGAAAGGTGGAAAATATAATATGAAACGTCTTATTATTTTAGCCATCATTGTGTTAATGTTTGGTTGGACGGTGTATGACCTTGTTATAAAAGAGGAAGAAACAAACGAACAAGGTACAGACGGTTTTATGGTAAGTGGTGAACCTGATGGCGGTGACCCCGAGGACCTTGAAGTTGGATTAGACATTGGTAGTACAGCTCCTGACTTTGAGCTTGAAACGTTAGAAGGAGATACTGTAAAACTGTCTGACTTCCGCGGGCAACGTGTTATGATTAATTTTTGGGCTACTTGGTGTCCACCTTGTCGTGCTGAAATGCCTGACATGCAACGTTTCTATGAAAATACAGATATTAAAATTTTAGCAATTGATTTAATTGAAACAGAAAGCTCTAAAGACGATGTGAGAGAGTTTGCTGATAATTTTGAATTAACGTTCCCTATTCTTTTTGATGAAGGCGAAGAAGTGTCAACACTGTATCACGTCTTACCTGTTCCAACGACGTATATGGTTGACTCAAATGGCATCATTCAATATAAAGCATTTGGTGCGATGAACTATGACATGATGATCCAAGAGTATGAAAAGATGGATTAGGCTCTGTATATTATTTATAATGAATGGTTAAGAGGTGTTAGCCATGAACCAAACGATTTTAGTCGTTGAAGATGATCAAATGATTCGTCATCTTATTCGAGTTTATTTGGAGAAAGCCAATTATGAAGTCATTGAAGCTTCAGATGGTGTAGAAGCACAAGAGAAGTTTGTTAAGTACCAACCTTGTTTAATTATATTAGATTTAATGTTGCCTAAACTTAGTGGCGAAGATTTTTGTCAGTGGGTTCGTGACTATGAACAAGAAGAAGTTTCAATCATTATTTTATCTGCTAAAACACAAGTTCAAGATAAAGTCCATTTGCTTCGAATAGGTGCGGATGATTATTTAACTAAGCCTTTCGAACCTGAAGAGTTAATTGCTCATGTAGAGGCCGTCTTAAGGAGGACTGGTCGTTATTGTCAGAAGATCACTTATGATGGCCTATGCTTAAAGGTTAGAAAAGGAGAAGTATTACTAAATGGTGAAGAAATCAACTTAACTAAGCATGAATTCCATTTACTTTACTTCTTTATGCAAAACCCGAATACAGTTTTAACACGGGAGCAGCTAATCGAGCAGTTGTACCCAGCAAGCGAAAATGTCGTTTATGATCGTACAATTGATGCTCACATAAAAAAGCTACGAGAGAAATTACATGATAAAAAAGAACCTAAAAAAATCCAGACAGTAAGAGGAATGGGGTATAAGTTTGTTCCGCAAGAATCCATTTTTTAAAGGGTTATTGTTCAGACTAACTCTATTAAATATGTTGATTATTTCCGCAGCCATTATTTTAAGTAGCTTTGCGATTTATCAAACGGCATGTTTTCTCGTGGAGTCGATTAGCGGAGTAGATGCAAGTACTCAAAGTCGGTTTGAGGCATTATTGTTTGAGTATCTCGTCATTTTTACAATTGTCGCTATTTTGATTGCAGGGATTCTTCATTTTTACTTAACACGAAACTTAATACGCCCGATTAGACAATTAATTCAATCAACAAAAGAGTTAAAATCTGGACAAAACC
>NZ_AKIF01000030.1 GCF_000269905.1 Alkalibacillus haloalkaliphilus C5 | reverse complement strand
GATTCATTAGTTTCATTATTACTAGGAAATCTAACAGCTGAAGAATTTATTGAAGAAGCAGAGGAAGCTGCTGCGGATTACCGCGGTGAATAAAAGTAGCTGTGTATGGAATGTAGAAACGTCTACATTCCATACATTTATCTATTAAATGCTGAGGTTTGTATAAATTCTCTAATAAAGTATTTACCTAATAATACATATGAGTAAGCTTATTCATAAAACCTGACATACGAAAAGAGTGATTGTATGGTACAGAGTAAAAAACAGAAATATTTATTTTTAGCGTTTTGTCTAATTCCAACCTTTATTATGTTTAGCATTTTTACATTATACCCGTTGTTTAGTGGACTTTATTATTCATTTTTTGAATGGTCGGGGGCTTCTCAAACGAGGGAATTTGTAGGTTTTGATAATTATACTAGACTTTTCAATGATGGTATTATTCCTGCTACAATTTGGCATGACTACTTTTTAGTTATAACTAAGGTTATTGGAATTATGATTATGGCACTATTTATAGCTGTAGCCTTAACACAGTTAAAGATCAAAGAAGCGCCATTTTACCGAATTATCTTCTTCTTCCCTAATATTATGTCGGTTGTCGTAATCGGTATTTTATGGACGTTTATTTACAACCCGAACTTAGGTTTAGTGAACTCAGGGTTGGAAGCGATCGGTTTAGAGAATTGGACTAGACCGTGGCTTGGAAGTGAGACTTGGGCATTACCGAGTTTAGTTTTGCCATCCATTTGGGCAGGTATTGGATTATTTATGCTTCTGTTAATGGGAGGTATAGCTAATATTTCTAAAAGTAACTATGAAGCTGCAAGAATTGATGGGGCAAACGAGTGGCAGCAGTTTTGGCATGTTACTTTGCCGTTAATTTGGCCACAGATTAAAATCTCCATTTTATATATCGTCATTACGACACTGAATGGTTCCTTTATTATTGTTCAAGTTATGACTGGTGGTGGACCGAACAATTCAACACATGTAATGGGGTCATATTTATACCAGCAAGCTTTCAATCAGTACAACTTCGGTTACGGTGCAACAATTGGTGTTATGATTCTAGTCATTTCTCTAATTACTGTAATCCTATTACAATTCTTACTCAGAAGAGAAAAAGTTGAGTATTAAAGGGGGGAGTCGCAATGAAAAGAACAGTAGGTGAAATGCTCGTTAGGTCAGGGATTAGATTACCGTTATTTTTATGGTCTTTAGCCGTACTTTATCCAATCTTTTGGATGTTTTTAGGAGCATTTAAAACAAACGCAGAAATTTATGCCAATCCATGGGGGTTCCCCGAACAGTTTAACTTTGATAATTTCGTAACAGCATGGACGGATTATAACATTGATACGAGTGTATTTAATAGTTTAATAGTGACAGCAGTTGGTGCCATTTTATGCCTAGTTCTTGCGATTCCTACCGCATATGCGCTCGAACGTATACGCTTTAAAGGAAGTCAATTATTATTCACGCTATACATTTCAGCTATGATGATTCCAATGGTTTTAGGTTGGATTCCGTTATTCTTCTTACTTGCTCAGTTCAACTTGTTAGATAACATTTTTGGTCTTGCCATTGTTTATGCTATTTCACAATTGCCATTTACGATTTTTGTATTAACGAGTTTTATGGGAACAATTCCTAAATCTTTAGAAGAATCAGCTGCTATAGACGGCATGTCACCATATGGGGTGCTATGGAAGATCGTCACACCTTTAACGATGTCAGGCATTATTACCGTCACGATTATGAATGCGATTCAGTTTTGGAATGAATATTTTATGGCCCTCATTTTCTTACAGTCTAGTGAAAACTATACACTAGCACTAGCAATTGACTTCATTAGTAATGAGGCACAGTACACGAATGCTTGGGGTGTATTATTTGCCAGCTTAGTATTTGCGATTGTACCAGTCATTATTTTATACTCGATTTTCCAACGACGAATTACTAAAGGTATGACTGAAGGTGCAATAAAAGGATAATGATTAAGTTGAGAATCCTCTGTTTATAGACAGAGGATTTTCTGTTACATTAAAAATAGTTTAATAGAAGTCTTGTTTTTTGATAAATAATCTTCTATACTAATATTTAACATCAATATATTGATGTTATTATGTTTTATAAAACTATATATTGTATTTTTGCTTGTGTGGATGCCTTTTGAAAGGCTTAAAAGGGAATTTGGTGAAAGTCCAAAACTGCCCCCGCAACTGTAAACGTGGACGAAATGGAAGACCACTTTATAAGTTAAGTGTTTGCTACTTATAAGGGAAGGTCCAAAGTAGGGTGAAGCGTAAGTCAGGAGACCTGTCTACATGAGCTAAGTTACATTTTCTTCGGGGTGATAAGAGAATGAAACGACTCGTGATACATATTGGTATAAACCAACATATATTAATAAGTCGTTTTATTCGCTTCCCCCGATGGAGGCGAATTTTTTTATTTTAAGGAGGATTTTATGACGACAATCACAGAACAAGAAACTTTCGTTGTAACAGATGAAGGAAAAGACACTTTTTTAAAAGATCGGCTTAGCTCTTTTATTAGTGAAGTAACAAAAGGGTTTGAGCATTTAACTGTTGCGAACTTTGAAGAAAAAGTTATGAAAGCTGTGCAAAGTAAAGATGAATTAACACCTGAACAAATTACAAATGAATTATTATTAAGGGGATTAGAAAATATAAGCCCACAAGAGCCAGGTTGGACTTACGTTTGTGCCAATATTTATTTAAAGAAGTTATATAAAGAAGCTGCGACTAACCGTGGTTATGTCGGTACAACTAAGTATGGTTCTTACTATGAATTGTTAAATATATTGTCTAGCCAAAACATATACAGCGGTGACATTTTAAATCAATATACTAAAGATGAAATTGAAAAAGCGGAATCTTTCATCGTACCTGAGCGCGATCACTTCTTTACCTATATCGGCTTACGAACGTTAGCAGATCGTTATTTAGCGAAAGATCATGAAGGTCATTACTATGAACTGCCACAAGAACGCTTTCTCACGATTGCCATGACTTTAATGATCAATGAGCCGAAAGAAAAACGCCTTCAATTAGTTGAAGAAGCTTATTGGGCGTTAAGTAATCTATATATGACGGTAGCGACGCCGACGTTATCAAATGCAGGGAAATCGTACGGACAGCTATCAAGTTGTTTTATCGACACGGTGGATGACAGTTTACAAGGTATTTATGATTCAAATACAGACATTGCTAATTTGTCGAAAAATGGTGGCGGAATTGGTGTTTATTTAGGGAAAATTCGTTCACACGGAAGTTCGATTAAAGGGTTTAAAGGTGTATCGAGTGGTGTGATGCCATGGATGAAACAGCTTAATAATACAGCAGTTAGTGTTGATCAACTCGGTCAAAGACAAGGTGCCATTGCGGTGTATTTAGATGTTTGGCATCAAGATATTTTTAAGTTTTTAGATGCGAAGTTGAACAATGGTGATGAACGCCAGCGTACTCATGATTTATTTACAGGTGTATCACTACCTGACTTATTCATGGAAAAGGTTGAAGCCCGTGAAGATTGGTATTTATTTGACCCTCATGAAGTAAGAGAGGTTATGGGCTTTAGCTTAGAAGACTATTATGATGAAAAGCAAGGTGAAGGATCATTTCGAGAAAAATATGAAGCGTGTATTCATAATCCAGATCTATCAAAAGAAAAAGTGCCAGCAATTGATATTATGAAGCGGATTATGGTTGGTCAGCTTGAAACTGGCACACCTTATATGTTTTATCGAGATGAAGCAAATCGACAAAATCCGAATTCACATCAAGGCATGATTTATTGTTCGAATCTATGTACTGAAATTATGCAAAATCAAAGTGCGACAACAGTAGAAGAACAGTATACAGAAGATGGCAAGATCGTCGTTACGAAAGCCAGGTGACTTCGTCGTTTGTAATCTATCAAGTATTAATTTAGGTAAAGCTGTGCCAGATGATGTGCTAGAACGTTTAATTCCGATTCAAGTTAGAATGCTTGATAATGTGATCGATTTGAATACAATTCCGGTTCTGCAAGCACAATTGACGAATCAAAAATATCGTGCAGTCGGATTAGGAACGTTTGGTTATCACCATTTACTTGCACTTAAAGAGATTGCGTGGGAATCAGATGAAGCGGTTGAATTTGCTGATCAGCTATATGAAAAAGTAGCTTACTTAACAATAAAGTCGAGTATGGAGTTAGCGAGAGAGAAGTGCCCTTATCCATTGTTTAAAGGGTCTAAATGGCACGATGGTAGCTATTTCGATGAAAAAGGGTATGACGGTGAAAAATGGGATGAACTGAAGCAAGACGTGCACGAGCATGGCCTGAGAAATGGGTACTTAATGGCTGTTGCTCCTAATTCAAGCACAAGCATTATTGCCGGAAGCACGGCTAGTATTGATCCGATTTTTAAAAAGTTTTATTCAGAGGAAAAGAAAGATTACAAAATTCCAGTAACAGCACCTGATTTAAGTCCTAAGACGTTCTGGTATTATAAGTCAGCCTATGACATCGATCATGCGTGGACGATTAAGCAAAATGCGAAGCGTCAGAAGCATATCGATCAATCGATCTCATTTAACTTTTACGTGAGAAATACGATTAAAGCGAAAGAATTACTAGACTTGCATTTAACGGCTTGGCATTCAGGTTTTAAAACGACTTACTATACGAGATCAACGTCATCTGACATAGAAGATTGCGAAAGCTGTGAGTCATAAGGAGGATAAATATGAACGAAACAATGCGTGAAAGAAAGCTATATGACATTCATGCACCGAACGCATCGACTGGCATTATTAACGGGGAAAGTTCCAACGTTTTAAACTGGGACGATGTTAGGTTTAAGTGGGCATATCCGATGTATAAAAATATGCTAGCAAACTTTTGGACACCGTTTGAGATCAATATGTCGAGTGACCAAAAGCAGTGGGCAGAATTAACAGATGATGAGCGCGAATCATTTAAAAAAATAATCGGATTGCTAGCCTTTTTAGATTCTGTTCAAACGGATTATTCTGCAAAAGTAGCTGATTACTTAACTGATTCCAGCTTAGCTGCGTTAATGCAAGTGCTGTCGTTCCAAGAAGTTGTGCATAATCAGTCTTATTCATATGTATTATCATCGCTCGTTGAAAAAGGCGAGCAAGATGAGATCTTTGAGTATTGGAAGCATGATGACATTTTAATAGAACGTAATCAATTTATTGCTGATGGTTATGAGCGTTTTGTCGAAGAAAAATCACCACAAGCTTTTATTGAATCTGTTGTGTATGATGTCGTGTTAGAAGGTCTGTTTTTTTACGCAGGCTTTGCGTTTTTCTACAACTTAGCCCGCAACCAAAAGATGGTATCAACGAGTACTATGATTAATTATATAAATCGCGATGAGTTGTTACACGTTAACTTATTCGCACACATTTTCAAAGAAACGTTGAATGAAAACCCTGAACTTAATACAGAGGAAAACCTGCAGTTTGTGACAGAGACATTTAGAGAAGCGACAGAACTTGAAGTGAAGTGGGGCGAACATATTATTGGCAACAAAATTGATGGGATCAACATGGACGAGCTAGAGCAATATATTCAACATACAGCAAACAAACGTTGTAAATTAATGGGCGCACCAGTTCCATTCCCAGAAGTAACAGAAAACCCACTTAAATGGATCAAAGCTTACAAAGAAGTCGATGAAGGAAAGTCTGATTTCTTCGAGCAAAAGTCGAGGCAGTATACGAAAGTTTCTGATGATAATGGGTTTGATGAATTATAAGAGAAAGCACCCTTAGTTGGGTGCTTTTTCACATCATAAACGCAACAATCGTTACGATTGGAAATGAAGCGGCAAGCATCATAGCAGTCCTTTGAGTGGATTGATAAAAGACCTTAGTTCGTTGGTCGATGTTTGAGTGTTGAAGCAAGTCTCTTTTTGAAAACAATCTAATTAACCCAATAACAAGGACGACTAAGGTTAAAACGAGTGGGATAACTGAACTTTCTGTACCTGTTAATTGTATAAAACCAAAAACAATTAATAGAATCGGTACAATTTCAATAATCGTCACTCTAATAAGAAGCTGAGTTGTTAAGCTTTGTGTAAAATCGGATGAAACTTCACCTTGGTTCAGTTGGTCTTCTAACTTGTTCGATAACTGACCAAACACAATAACGATTCCAATGACTGCAATTATAGATGCAATAGCAAAATACCAAATTGGATCCATCATAACATCTCCCTTTTTTTGTATTTCTCTTCAATATATATTAACGATTTAATAACAAAATACGTTTCAAATTTTTGTATTGTATTTATTAAAAGTTGGAGCGAAATGAGCACTGTTTATTTGGACAAAATTAGATATTTAACATGCAAATATGTAAATAGAAAAGTTGACCATCTTGACAAAATACCTTTCAAATAATATGATGAAATGTGTTCAATAACATGCCGGTGTGGCGGAATTGGCAGACGCGCACGACTCAAAATCGTGTTCCTTCTGGAGTGTCGGTTCGAACCCGACCACCGGTATTTTAGTTAGCTTTGATGTATTCTTGAATCATACAAAACCCTTATAATCATTGCACACTGCAGTGATTATGAGGGTTTTGTTATTTGAGAAATCGTTTAAAAAACTTAAAAAGTAACTAATTCCTAATTCTTTCTATTTTCATTCCAACAAATCAAAATTACTCTACATATAACAGGTACAAAATGGTTAAACTGAAGATTAGACTTAGTGATTATTAAGGAGTGAAGAGAAATGGATTCTTCTCAACACAATAACATTAAATTAACATCAGGAGAAATTACCAATTTATGGTCTTTGTATATGGAAGATAGCGCTTCTGTTTGCCATTTTAAATATTACCTAAACACAGTAGAAGACACGGAAGTTAAATCTGTTATTCAATATGCATTAGACATTTCCCAATTACATGTAGACACAATAAGCGAGATATTTACTCAAGAAGGATATCCTGTTCCTTATGGCTTTAAATTAAATGAAGATGTTGATGTGAATGCGCCAAAATTGTTTTCTGATACTTACATTTTATATTTTCTTAATAATATGGGAAAGATTGGTTTGAATGCATGTAGCGTAGCTCTACCTGTAGCGGTAAGAGAAGATGTTTATAGCTTTTTTAGTCAGTGTTTAAAGGAATCAGATAATCTTATCAAACAAACTAACGATCTATTATTGGCAAAGGGGCTGTATATTAGATCACCATATCTTCCAAAGCCTGAATCGTATGATTTTGTAAAACGGAAAAGTTTTTTGGCAGGCTTTTTTGGGGATAAAAGACCTTTAACAGGTACTGAGATCATCAATTTATATTCCAACTTTCAACGAAATGCATTAGGAAGTGCTACGATGATAGGGTATAGTCAAGTTGCACAGAATGAAGATGTGGTAAATTTTCTCTTAAGGGGAAAGGAAATTGCACAAAAGCATTGTGAAATATTTGGTTCATATTTAAATGATAACGATTTACCGAGTCCTATGTCTTGGGGTACTGAGGTAACTGATTCTACTGAGTACACTTTTTCTGATAGAAAAATGATGTTCTATGTAACAAGTTTGATTGCACTTAGCGTAGGGTACTACGGGTCAAGTATGTCCATGAGTCCAAGAAGAGATATTGGCGTTATGTATAGCAGATTAGTTTCAGAAATATTAAAATTTTCCGATGATGGGGCTAAAATTATGATTAAACATGGTTGGATGGAAGAACCACCACGGGCACTAGACCGTGATGAACTAGCAAAAAAGTGAATTAGCCCAGGATAAAAGAAAAGTCTTGAAGTAATTCTGATAAGCTAAGCTTTTAACACATCGAGCTTCAAACTGACTGGGGTGAAAGCTCGGTCCTTGTTTATTGACGGGGAAGGGGAAGTTTTTTATACAGAACAAAACCAATCAATCCTCATTAGCCGATTTTGTAACAAATTGAGCTTGGAACTGACCAGGAGAAAGCCCAGCCCCTCGTTTAAAGGCATGATAAAAGCTGGACATACTTTGATAACCAACTTGAAAACAGATTTCCGCACTATTTAAATTAGTCGTTAAAAGAAGTTCTTTTGCTTTCTTAACTCTGATCTTCTCTAAGTGCATACGAGGAGTAATCCCTGTTCTGTTTTTGAAGAGTCGGTTTAAATGATAAGGCTGATTCCTACCATGGATGCTAATTCATCTAAGAGAATTTTTTGACCATACTTTTCTTCAATGATCTGCATCGTTTCCTCTATAACTATTTCAAGAGGGTCATAAGTTATTATCGATTTCAAATCTGGTCGACATCTCTTACATGGACGATATCCCGCTTTACGTGCATTAGCAGCATTTGAATAGAAGGATATATTTTCACGATTAGGAACTCTAGACTTGCAAGAAGGTCGACAAAAAATGCCTGTTGTTTTGACTGCATAAAAAAATACTCCATCATATGCAGAATTGCATGTAGTTGTTGCTTCCCACATAATATTTTGGGACAGACTATTTTGATTTCTCATGACATTTTAAGCCTCCCTTGTAACAAAAAACTTCTTATTAATAATCATATAAACTACATATAAAGATCCCACAATCAATGGAACAACAATATATAACTTAAAGAAAGGAAGCACGAGTAAACATAAAATGAAGGACGTAAGTGATGCCCACCACGCCATTGTGTACTTCTTAAACAATTTAATGCCTGCTGCCATTGAAAGAAGGTAAACTATAATCCCTAATGAAGTCGGTATAAACAAAATGTCATCGAATGCTAATGACAAAGCCTTCGTCACCAAAACGCCTGTTATTGAAAAACAAACAACAAACAGAACCATCAGTCTTGGAACTTGAGTAGTTGTATGTAGTTTTGAAAACAATTTCGGGAAAGCTCTATCCCTGCTTAATGAATATCCTAATTGAGTAAGACTGGCGATAAATGCGTTTGCTGTTCCTGTACAAATAATTAATGCTAAAACAGCCGTGACGACTTTAGCACCCATGCCTAGTGTATCTCCCATTATAACACCAATAGGAGATAAGTTGCTTTCTTGACTACCATATGTAGCTGTTCCAATCGTAACAAAGCTTAACGCCAAAAATAATAATCCAATAACAACTACACTAACTATAGCCCCTTTGATTATATCCTTTTCTGGCCTTTTAAATTGTAAAGCTAAATTACAGATTGCCTCCCAACCGAAAAAAGACCAAAAGATAATCGTGACAGCTGTTCCGAGAGAAAACCAGCCATTTGGAACAAAGGGGGTGAAATGATCCAACTGTACTCTCGGAAGTGACACAATAATAGTTAATATTAGTAGAATCAGTAGCAAAGTGCTTAAAATCAATGCAACTTTACCACTTACTTTAACCCCGTGATAATTGCAAAGACCTGCAACTGTCAAAATCAAGACAGCAATTATCATTGTTCCAAAATGTGAGAATCCAAACGCCTGACTAACGTAAAAAGCACCGGTTAAGGATACAATTGTTTGACCGACTGCTGCTGTTACGAAGTAAAACCACCCGACGATATTGCCAAGGTGATATCCGAAAGAAGTTCTAACAAAGGTTGCTGTTCCACCAGCATCAGGATATTCTCTTGCCAAACTAGCAAAGGAATAAGCAAGCGGAAAACTAATTAATATAACGATCAGCCAAGATACAATTGATGCAGGTCCTGCAATTGAGGCCGTTGCCCCTGATAGAAAAAGGACACCTGATCCTAAAATAGCTGCAATGTATAAAGCAATTCCTTGAATTAATCCAATAGATTTATTGTTCATCGTCTCACACCTTTCATAGCATTCAGTGTACTAGTGAAAGGATGAGAAATTCTTCTCGTTTTTTGCGGTTTAATTCGTAAATTTATAGATTGAGCGTTATGCATTGTTCATTGAATTATAAGGTTGGGGACTATTAATCTCAGTCAAAGAACAGTATGATATAATGTTTGCTTATATGGTTTTATTGATCTTGTAACAACTCATTTTGGTCCGAAGAAATTAGGAGATTAATGTCAATGTGGAAAAATTATGCTATAGTTAAAAATATAAAGAATTAAATGCTTTTGTCCCCAAAACAACTATTGATATTCAAGCACTCACAAATGTTGACACACCAATGTTTTGTGGGTGCTTTTTTGTTAAATAAAAAGGTAGGAGGAATTTGGTATGAATGAAAGACAGGAAGGACTATTTAAAGGTCTTGAAACTTATAGAGAATACTTCTTATATAGTATTCAAGATGTAACGGAAGAAGAGGCAGAAATAATCCCTGAAGGTTTCAGAAATAACATTCGATGGAACATGGGGCACACTTATCTGGATCAGTATTTATGGATTATGGCGGTAACGAGAGAAAAAGATGAGGAAATAATTAAGCTTAATAAGTGGTTTGGATTTGGTAAGACCCTAGCTGATTTTACTGATGAAACACCTACGTTTTCAGAGTTAAAAGAAATGCTTAAAAAACAGATCAACGACGTAAAAGAAAAGTATGCGCATCGTTTGGAAGAAATACATCCTCCTACTGAGATGGAGCCTTACACAACAATTGAACAAGCATTAGTTCGCACAGCATTTCATGAAGGTATGCATTTGCAAACCATTAATGACATTAAGAAGTTTATCCATAAAAGGGAAGAGTAAGGGGCATTATGATAAAAGAAAAGGTGGGGCTTAAGTGTCAAAACATGGATTAATAGTTTTAATCATAATCACGGGTCTATTTTACATATTTCTAGCACCACGTGACCCGCTGTTCGTTTCAGTTCTATTTAAAGTCATCCCAATGATCGGCATTATTTTATATGCTTACTTACGGATAATTCGAACGTCTAAGGTAACATCATTTGAAAAAGTGATGGTTGTTGGAATTATCGTTTGTGCGGTTGCAGATGCTGCGATTGCGATCACGTTCATTGCTGGACTTGTGATCTTTTTACTTGGACATATCGTTTATATTTGTGGTTTTGCAATGAAAATAAATTGGAGTTTAAAGCACTTTTCAATCATCATTCCTTTATTAATCATCGGTGCTGTTTATGGTCATCTATTAATTCAAAATATCCAGTCACAAGAGGCTTCGCTTATTGGTCCAGTTGTCGTCTATATAATTGTCATTTCAGTTATGGTTGTCATGGCATTTTTGACAAGGAATCCTTTTGCGATGATCGGCAGTCTACTATTTTACCTTTCAGATGCTGTATTAGCTTGGAATATGTTCGTCGAATCGTTAACCTATTCAACAGTATACATTATGTCGACTTATTACAGCGCCCAACTGTTAATTGCACATAGCATTAATAAAATTGCTAACAAGTCGTAAGCAATCACCAAAATAACTCTATAAACCTCCTAGCACTTTTAGTTAAGTAGCGGTCTTTTAACCAAATTAAAGCTGACTCTGAGTATATATTTTCATCAGCAATGGGTAGCATCTTAACACCATCTATATTCTTATGTTGAAAAGTCGACTCAGGGATGATTGTTCCCCCTATACCTGACCTCACTAAATCTATGATCATATCGACATCTGGGCAATCTAGTATGATTTTAGGTGTGAGGTCGTGTTTTTTAAATTTCTCCAAAATGACTTCATATTGTCCAACCCCACTAATACGATGTAATAACATGAGAGGTAAGTTTGATAGTTCTTTCATAGTAATCGACTCTGAATTGGGCACTTCCCACTCTTGTGGTAAAACAGCAACGTAGTTCTCTTCTCGTAATGGTCGTGATTCGAAAGCTTGTAAGTCTAATGGTAGGCGTATGATAGCAAAATCCAACTCGTGATTAAGGAGGTGTTCAGCAAGAGCGTATGAGTCACCTTCTTTTAACCGAAAAGAAACGTCTGGATATTGTGACCTGAACTGTTTCAGTCCTTCAGGAATGTATGAAAAGCACGTTTTCACACAGCCAACAGCTAGTTGCCCGCGATAACCTTCTTCAATATCTTTTACTTCAGTCACTGTATCATCAATTTGTGAAAAGAGTAGCTCTACTTTTTTATATAAAATTTCTCCAGCTTCTGTTAGTACAAGTTTTCTAGATTGACGGTCAAATAGGGTAACACCGAGTTCGGTTTCTAAGTCTTTGAGGCTTTTACTGAGGGGAGGTTGTTGCATGTGTAGTTTTTTCGCTGCTTTCGTAATTTGACCTTCTGTTGCGATCGTATGGAAATACTTCAATCGTTTAAAGTCCATTTTTTAGTTCATCTCCCATACATTTTTTATATGACCTTATAACAAAACTTATATTATTAATATATCAGTATTCGTGCTAATATTCAAAATATAAAGAAAAATAAGTGTGACGCGTTATGGAAGTACATACAAAATTGAGGAGGTTTTATTAAAATGCCAGCAAAAACAGGTGCAGAGTATATTGAACGTCTCAAAAAAGCTAACAACAACGTTTACATTGGAGGTGAGCGTGTTGATGATGTGACAGAGCACCCAGCGTTTAAAAATGTCATCCAATCAATGGCTAAACTTTATGACATGCAGTATGAGAAGCCAGAAAAAATGTTGTATGACTCACCGACAACAGGTGATAAAGTCGGTAAAACATTTATGATGCCGAAAACGATTGATCAGTTAATTGAACGCCGTGAAGCGATTATGGAATGGCAAAGCTTTACGAAAGGTGTTATGGGACGCTCGCCAGATTACTTAAACGCAGAAGTTATGACGATGGAAGCGGCCTACGATTTCTACGGTCAAGACAATCCACTGTTTGCCGAAAATGCTCGTAAATACGCAGAGTATGCGAGAGAAAATGATATTAGTTTAACCCACACGTTAATCCACCCACAAGTTAACCGCGCCAAGATCCAAGCAGAACAAAAAGATGCAAACGTCGCTTTACATGTCGTTGAGAAAAATGATGATGGTGTCATCGTAGACGGTGTTCGTTTATTAGCGACACAAGGCGGTATTACCGATGAGATTATGGTATTTCCGTCAACTGTAAAGAAAACAGGCGAAAAAGATGATCCATATTCGTTAGCATTTGCCATCCCGAATAACACACCAGGACTTCGTTATCTTAGCCGTGAATCATTTGATTATGGTATGAACAGTTATGATCATCCTTTAGGTTCTAAATTTGAAGAAGGCGATACGATTGTAGCCTTTGATCACGTATTAGTGCCGTGGGATCGAATCTTTATTTTAGAGAACTCAACCATTTGTAACCAAGCTTTTGCAGAGACGAATGCGGTTGTTCATATGACGCACCAAGTTGTCGCAAAAGACATTGCCAAGACTGAGTTTTTATTAGGTGTCGTTTTAACGTTAATGGATTCAATCGGAATTGACGGTTTCCAACACGTGAAGGACAAAGGAACTGAAGTGATGTTGACGTTAGAAAATATGAAATCTCACTTATTCCGCGCAGAACATAATGCGAAATTAGACAAGTGGGGCATGATGACACCAGACTTTGAAGCGCTTAATGCAGCTAGAAACTGGTATCCAAGAGTGTACCCGCGTTTGGCTGAGATTTTAAGAATTTTAGGTGCATCAGGCATGATGGGCATTCCATCTTATGACGACTTTGCTTCGGATGAGATTGGTCCAATTTTGCACCGTGCTATGCAAGGTAAGAATGTTGAAGGTTTTGAGCGTGTGCAAATTTTCCGTTTAGCTTGGGATTTAACGATGAGTGCTTTCGGTAGTCGCCAAACGCACTATGAGTATTACTTCTTCGGAGACCCAATCAAAATGGGCATGGCTTACTTTGATCAATATGATAAAGAAAAATATAAAGACGTCGTGAAAGATTTCTTAAAGCAAGAAAATATTTCAAAGCCAAGTGCTATTAATAGTGGGATGAACGTATAACTTAAATGAGTTAGGAGGCGAAATATGGATAGTCGAACTTTCCGAGATGCGATGGGACGATTTGCAACTGGGGTTACCGTTGTTACGACACAAGTAGATGATGAAACACATGGTATGACGGCAAATGCTTTTATGTCAGTATCGTTAGACCCTAAGTTAGTGACGATCTCAATTGATCATAGCGCTAAAATGTATAACCAGATTAAACAATCTCAACAGTTTGCAGTTAGCATTTTATCTGATGAGCAGATGGATGTGTCGATGCATTTTGCTGGACAAAAAGACAATCCTGCAGCCGTTGAATTTGATTTTGTTAGTGGAATACCAGTTATTCGTGATGCGTTAACGGCGGTTGTGTGTAACGTAATCGAATTTTATGAAGTTGGTGATCATACGTTATTTATTGGGGAAGTGCTTGAGATTAAATTAACTGACGGCAATCCACTTGCCTTTTTCGGCGGTAAGTATGGGAGTTATCAGCTGTATAAGTGGTGAGGTGTTGTCATTTAACACCTCTTTTTGAAGTTTATATTGTAGGCGATCAAGCATAAAAAATATAGCAAAAAGGAGAGGATCTTGTGACACAGTTTCAAGCGCCATCTCAGAAAAAGTTAAAAGACATATCTTTGTATATTAACGGTGAGTTTGTTAAGTCCAACAGTCAAGAAACGTTTGAAAACATTAACCCATTTACGAACGAGCCAATTAATCATATTGCTGCAGGTGATGCGGCAGATATTGACGCGGCGGTTGCTGCTGCGAAAAGAGCTTTTCACGATGAATGGGGACAAATGAAGTTAGATGAACGACTTGATTACGTTTATAAAATTGGTGATTTAATCGAGGAACATAGTGAAGAAATTGCTGTATTAGAGTCATATGATACAGGTTTACCAATTAGTCAGACGCGTAAGATGATTGCGCGTTCTGCAAAAAACTTTAGATTTTATGCCGAAATGGTCAAAAGTCATTTATATGGTGAAGCGTATCAAGTTGATGATGAGTTTGTGAATTACTCAGTTCGTAAACCAGTCGGTGTTGCAGGGTTAATTACACCTTGGAATGCTCCTTTCATGTTAGAAACGTGGAAGATTGCTCCGGCTTTAGCTACAGGGAATACGGTTGTGTTAAAACCAGCTGAATGGTCACCATTATCGGCTAACCGTATTGCGGAAGTCATTCATGAAGCGGGACTTCCAGATGGCGTTTTTAACGTCGTGCATGGATATGGTGAAACAGCGGGTGCTGCATTAGTTCGTCATCCAGATGTGCCACTCATCTCATTTACAGGTGAGACGACGACAGGTTCAGAAATTATGAAAAACGGTGCAGATGCATTAAAGCAATTTTCAATGGAGTTAGGCGGAAAGTCTCCAATTATTATTTTTGATGATGCTGATGTCGACCGTGCGCTTGATGCGTGTACTTGGGGTGTATTCTCGTTTAATGGTGAACGTTGTACCGCTAACTCGAGAGTTTACCTGCATGAAGACATTGCTGATGATTTTATTAAAAAGTTAAAAGAACGCGTCGATCGAATTCGAGTTGGTGACCCAATGGATCCAAATACACAAGTCGGTCCGTTAGTTCACCGCGAACATTATGACAATGTCAAAGGTTATCTAGAGTTAGCGGAAGAAGAAGGTTGTGAAGTTTATAGCGGTCAAGTACCTGCTGAACATAGTCGTGGTAACTTTGTGCCGCCGACATTGTTATTAAATGCTGATCAGCATATGCGCGTTGTTCAAGAGGAGATTTTCGGTCCAGTGATCGCAGTGATGACCTTTAAAGATGAGGATGAAGTAATCGAAAAAGCAAATGACGTGCGTTACGGTCTTGCAGGTTATGTATGGACGAAAGATATGCAGCGTGGTCATCGTGTTGCTCAAGCAATCGATGCTGGCATGTTGTGGGTGAATTCGCAAAACGTTCGCGATTTACGTACACCATTTGGTGGTTCAAAACATAGTGGAATCGGGCGTGAAGGTGGATTTTATGCGTTTGAATTTTACACCGAAACGCAAATCATTCACGTGGCGATGAAAGATCATTATATTCCACAGTTTGGTAAGTAAATGGAGAGGAGTTGAACGTTATGAACTTCAACATTATTCGTTGCGGTCGTGCTGTGTTACATGTCACTGACTTAGAACGTTCTAAAGCGTTTTACGAAGCGTTAGGGTTTGTCATCACTGAAGCTGATTCAGACTGTGTCTATTTAAGAGGGCTTGAAGAGCATAACCATCATAGTTTGTTATTAATCGAAAAAGACGAACCAGTCGTCGAGGCGATCAGTTATAAAGTGTATTCTGATGAAGGTCTTGATCAATTGGCTGGTCACTTTGAAAGTGAAGGCACGAAGGTTAAATGGTTAGAAAAAGGTTCTCAACATGCTTTAGGGCGAGCGTTTCGGATTCAAGACCCACAAGGTTTACCGGTCGAATTTTATGCAGAAATGGATTCTGTTGATAGACTCTTGCAACGTTATGATTTGTATAGAGGAGCGAAAGTCCAACGAATCGACCACTTTAACTGTGCT
The DNA here is from genome assembly GCF_000269905.1 of Alkalibacillus haloalkaliphilus C5. Classification (GTDB taxonomy): domain Bacteria; phylum Bacillota; class Bacilli; order Bacillales; family Alkalibacillaceae; genus Alkalibacillus; species Alkalibacillus haloalkaliphilus_A. The sequence goes on along the minus strand of NZ_AKIF01000030.1, from coordinate 5,364 downwards.
GTAAAAGATGTACAACAAAGCTATGATTACTACATTAATGAATTAGGCTTTGCGTGTTCTGAATATACGATCGATGACAAGGAAAACATTTGGGCAGCTTGGCTTCATCGAAAACCGAGTGTACATGATGTGGCGTTTATGAATAGTGATGGACCACGTTTGCATCATATCGGCTTTTGGTTAAAGGACCCGATGAGCTTAATCGATGGTTGTGACGTATTAGCTTCGATGGGTTATGCGAAAAACATTGAAAGAGGGCCAGGTCGACACGGATTATCGAATGCTTTCTTCTTATATTTACGAGATCCAGACGGTCATCGTATAGAACTTTATAATGGTGATTATTTAACGAGTGACCCTGATTTCAAACCAGTTAAGTGGGATTTAAATGATCCATTGCGTCAAACGTTCTGGGGCCATGAAGCACCTGACAGTTGGTTTGATGAAGCATCGATTGTATTAGATGTCCACACTGGAGAACCAATTGAAACGGGTGAACCGAAGCTTAAAAAGACGAAGCCTCAGTTCATGATTTAATAGATTGATAGGAGGAATGACAATGTCTAACCAGTATGAAGAAATTAAGCAAAAGTTAAAAGGATCGATCACACCTGTGATTACCCCTTTTGATTCAGACCATGAAATAGATTTCGTTAAGCAATCTGAGTTAATTGAGTTTCAGTTAGCTAATGGAACACATGGTATTTCTGTTACAGGCACTTCTGGTGAGCCGAGTTCTATGACAATTGAAGAGCGTGTTCAAGTGATGGAAAATGCGGCAAGAACGATTGATGGCCGTGTTCCATTTGCACCAGGTACAGGTTCAACTAATCACGATGAGACGATCTATTTAACGCAAAAAGCACAAGAAATCGGTGCTGATGCGGCGATGGTTATTGTTCCTTACTATAATAAACCGAACCAAAAGGCGCTTTATAAACATTTTAAAACGGTCGCAGATTCCGTCGATATTCCAATCATTGTTTACAATATTCCTGGTCGTACAGCGAAAAACTTAGAAGTTGAAACACTAGCTCAATTAACTCAAGACTGTCCAAATATTATCGGCGTTAAAGAATCGAACAAAGACTTCGAGCACGTTAATCGTGTGTTATTGAACTGTGGAAAAGACTTTTTACTATTTTCGGGAATTGAACTATTATGCTACCCGATGTTAGCAATTGGTGGTGCAGGTTCAATTAGTGCTACAGCAAACGTAGAACCCAAGAAAGTAGCTGAAATGCATGATGCATGGTTTGCAGGGGATGTTGAAAGAGCGCAAAACTTACACTTTGAACTAATGCGACTAAACGATGTGTTGTTTATGGACACAAACCCAGCTCCAGTTAAAGCAGCTTTAGGTATGATGGATAAAATTGAACCTGTATTAAGACTGCCAATGGACTTACCGACAGACGATATTCAAAATGTGATCCATAAAACTTTAATCGATTATAATCTTTTAACGAATACGAAGCCGGTTAGCTAATAGCCGGCTTATCTGTATAAGAGGTGAAAGTAGATGACGCGCGTTAACTTTAAGCTACAAGGCTTTTCACAGCTAAAAGAAGGAACGTTACATGACGATTTTCAAAAGATCACAATAGATGAAAAGCAATATAACATCGACCAATTAAAGTTTGATAACCCAATTACGGGGACGTTGTATGGCACTCTTTTAAACTATAAAGGTGAGTATGAACAACTCAAACCAGAAATGAATGACAAACCTTATCAAAAACCACCTCAAGCTCCTGTATTGTACATTAAACCAATTAATACGCTCTCCACTCACCAAAACCCCATTCCACTCCCAGAAGGAGAAGAGCAAGTCCAAGTTGGAGCAGCTTTAGGATTAGTAATTGGAAAGACAGCAACGAAAGTTAAAGCAGAAGAAGCTTATGAATATATTAAAGGTTATACGATTGTGAACGATGTTAGTTTGCCTTTTTCGAGCTATTACCGACCGGCAATTAAACAAAAAGCAAGAGACGGTTTTTGCCCTATTGGTCCATGGATTATAAACCAAAATGACATCAAAGACCCTCACAATCTAGCAATTAAAGTATCGATAAATGGTGAAGTAAAACAGGAAAATTACACAGGCAATTTAATTCGCCCGATTCCTGAACTCGTTTCAGAAGTAACTGAATTTATGACGTTATATGAAGGGGACGTTCTTTTGATCGGTGTGCCAGAAAATCAACCTTTAGCAAAAGAAGGAGATCAAGTCAGTATTGAAATTGAACAAGTTGGGCGTCTTAATAACAGGGTCGTTCATGAAGATAACGTTTTCGTAAGTGAGGTGGCTGTTGATGAAGCAAGGTAGAGTTTTGTACGAATCAACGTTACATCATGTAACTGAACTAGACGGTAAAGTACAACTAAAAGACGGTAGATTAATAGAAGAACACGAAGTTGAATGGTTGCCACCCGTTGAAACAGAAACGATTTTTACACTCGGCTTAAACTACGCAGACCATGCGAAAGAGTTATCTTTCACAAGTCCATTACCAGAACCACTCGTGTTTTTAAAAGGAAAAAATACAATTACCGGTCACCGCGGCACGACTGTTAGACCTGAAGACGTTGAGTTCATGCATTACGAATGTGAGCTTGCAGTGGTGATTGGTAAATCAGGCAAAAATATTAAAAAAGAAGAGGCGCTTGACTATGTGAAAGGCTATACCGTAGCAAACGATTATGCGTTTAGAGATTATCTCGAAAACTATTTCCGCCCTAATTTAAGGGTGAAAAATAGAGATGGCTGTACGCCAGTTGGCCCTTGGTTTGTTTCAAAAGAGGAGATTGAAGACCCGATGAACTTACAGCTTAGAACGTATGTAAATGGTGAGAAAACACAAGAAGGGTCCACTAAAGATATGATTTTAGGAATTCCAGAGCTAATCGAATACTTAAGTAGTTTTATGACTTTGAATGATGGCGATATGATTTTAACAGGGACGCCTAAAGGCTCTGTTGATACTAAAGTTGGCGATGAAGTCATGACTGAAGTTGAAGGCGTTGGACGGTTAACCAACACGATTGTAAGTGAGTAAAAGAGGTGAAGTAAGTGCCACACTTTATACTAGAGTACACCGATAATTTAAAAGGTGATTTGGATGTTACAAGTCTATTAAATAGTGTCAATCAAGCGTTGTTAAAGCATGATGACTTATTCCAATTGGTGGTTTAAGGTCACGAGCGATTGAGCTTAAAGATTACGTCGTGGCAGACGGTCAAGAAGATGATGCTTTCATTCATGCGACTTTAAAGTTAGGTAAAGGGCGAACTGATGAAGAGAAGAAGCGCCTATGTGATGAGTTATACGATACGATTATCAACGATTTAGAGGAGTTGTTTAATGAGCGATACATGGCGTTTTCATTAGAGTTGTTTGAATTTACGCATCCAACGTATAAGAAAAATAACATCCATGAACGTTATAAAAATTTGAAGAAAGGGTGAAGTGATGTGGAGAAGTTGTCACAACTGCATGAGCTCTATATAAATGGAGAGTGGATTGGTGAAGGTTTTGAAAAGATTGATGTAGTAAATCCAGCTAACCATGAAGTCATTGCTCAAGTACCGAAAGTTGGTCGTGATGAAGCGTTGAAAGCTGTCGATGCGGCTAGTGAGGTTTTACCGAGTTGGTCATCTTTAACAGCAGATAAAAGAGCTCAATATTTAGAGAAATGGTACGCTCTTATAGACGAAGAGAAAGAATCAATCGGAAAGTTAATGACAGAAGAACAGGGTAAACCGTTAAAAGAAGCGGTAGGTGAAGTAGGTTACGCCAATAGTTTTATTAAGTGGTACGCCGAAGAGGGCAAACGTGTTTACGGCGATATCATCCCACCATCTCATCCTAAAAAGAGAATTTTTGTTCAAAAACAACCAGTAGGCGTTGTATCAGCGATTACCCCGTGGAACTTCCCAGCTGCGATGATTACACGAAAAATTGCTCCTGCCTTAGCTGCAGGTTGTACAGTCGTATTAAAGCCAGCTACTCAAACGCCACTGACGGCAATTAAATTAGTTGAGCTGGCTGAAAAAGCTGGAATACCTAAAGGTGTCATCAATATTATTATCGGTAGTTCTAGTGAGATTGGTAAAGCTTGGTCTGAGGACAGCCGTGTTCGTAAGCTTACTTTTACTGGATCAACTGAAGTGGGCAAAGTGTTAATGCGTGATGCAGCAGATACGATGAAAAAGATCTCACTCGAATTAGGTGGTCATGCGCCTGTAATCGTTATGGGAGATGCTGATTTAAAGAAGGCTGTTAGAGGTGTCATTCAGTCGAAATTCCGCAATGCGGGGCAAACTTGTATTTGTGCTAATCGAATTTATGTGCACGAATCAATTAAAGAAGAGTTTTTGCAACGTTTAAATGAAGAGGTGAAGACTCTAAAAGTAGGTAATGGTTTAGAAGAAGGAGTAGACATTGGCCCATTAATAGATGAAAGTGCTATGGAAAAAGTCGACAAACATGTAAAAGAAGCGGTCCAACAAGGAGCAGTCGTTGAAGTTGGTGGGGCAAAGCACACTGATGGAGAAGGTTATTACTACCAACCAACCGTGTTATCAAACGTCAATGACGACATGCTTTGCATGAATGAAGAAACTTTTGGCCCATTAGTACCTGTTTCAACATTTTCAGATGAGGATGAAGTCATTAAACGAGCGAACCATTCACCTTATGGGCTAGCTTCATATGTATTTACGGAAAATATGAGTCGCGCGTTTAGAATCAGTGAATCTCTTGAATTCGGTATTGTCGGCGTTAACGATGGCGCACCTTCAACGACACAAGCACCATTTGGCGGCTTTAAAGAAAGTGGCTTAGGTCGAGAAGGTGGCTATCAAGGAATAGAGGAGTACTTAGAGACGAAGTATGTTTCGTTAAGATTGTAAAAAAGCCTCAATGAGTGAAACTTTTATAAGGATTAAACGTTATAGTAAGTAGACAGCTTTTTAGACTACAATTAAATATTAAACCGATCTACTAGGGGAGCATGGTATTGCTGAGAGGTCTTTGACCGACCCTTTGAACCTGATCTAGGTAACACTAGCGTAGGGAAGTGGAGTGGTTAGTTATTGTTATATTGACGATTACTGCCCATCCCTAATTGCTAGTGGATGGGCTTTTTAGTGCTCCTTCGCTCGAAAGGGGTGAGGATCTTCTTCTAAAAGTAAGTCATACTTAGTAAATTAAATTGAAAGGGGAATGAACATGAGTGAACAATTTACAGATCGATTATGGAAAAGAGTAGAGCCAATCTGGGATTCGTATTTGGAGCATCCTTTCGTTAAAGGATTAGGTGAAGGGTGGTTAGAACAAGAGAAATTTAAACATTGGTTAAA
>NZ_AKIF01000029.1 GCF_000269905.1 Alkalibacillus haloalkaliphilus C5 | reverse complement strand
TTGCTGAGCGCTGATAAGTTATCTGTGAGCGCCGATAAATTTTATCGGCGCTCACAGATAACTTATCAGCGCTCAGCAAAATTTATCGGCGTTCGCGGATAAATTTTCAGCGTTCACCAACTTGTATCAGCGATCAAACATAATCGATGTTATTACTTTTTCACTCAGTTTAACACATAGTTATAAAAGCGCTACAAAATATAAACCGAGATCTCCAATTAGGTAGATCTCGGCTTCCTTTTAATCTTCACTTGGAATTTTCGTATGAAGGGGCGGTGGGATTAACCAACCTTTTTCTTTGTTTAACCTTAAAGCTTTGCCGGCTGCTTGGGCTTTGTTCATATGATATTGTCCAAATAACATGGCGATATCTTCTCGCGTGCATTGAGCAATAATCGTTGAACAGCCAACTAAACCTTCAGCTAGTCCTTTAGAAACGCTTGCACTAATTTCTGGATCTGAAAATTTTGCACCCGGAGGAATCTCCTCTAAAGTAGCTAGCGGCTTATCTGGTGCTGCAGGGGGTAAGGCAATCCCGTTTTCTTTTAACACTTCTTCAACTTCTTTAATTTCTGATTTCACACCAGGTATTAATTCTTCAATGAACTTTTTCAGTTCTTTATCACCTGTATGATTACCATATGTTTGTAACATAGAATGAAACCCATTGGCTGCCACTAAAAATGTAAATAAATTATAAACTTCACCATAATGCAGCGGCTCTTTCTTTTGATTTCCACTTAAAATACCCATCGAACTTCACCTCCATTTCAAGTATACACATGTTATTCTTTGATGAAGATGAAGTTTTATTCAGTGAATATTGAAAGATGCAGCAGAGCTGGTTAGGTATTTTCAGGCTGTTGGCGAGTTAGCGTTCCTCTAAATACATAATAAATTCCATTTAGAAATGTCATAAAACCAAACACCATACCAGCGACACCACCGGCAATACCGTTTCCAGTAGAGATTCCTAAGGATATTAGGGTCACGAACCATGTTATTGGGGCTATTAAGAACATGATGACAAATCCACTTGTCACGAGCATCATATTAGTTTTGGATGTGTATTTAACTACGATGATGTTAATTAAAACTAAAAAAGTTACAAATATAATTAAATCCACATTGATCAACCGCCTCTCTAATCATACCATGCCTTTGTCGGCCTAGTTTCAGGGTAACCATGCTTTTCACGAAAGCCTTTTCTTTCTTGTGTAAAATCGTGCCACTTTATATCATTGTACGGTTTCCTAGCATAATGAATGACACAACGGATTTGATCTTCAACACAGCTATCGGTCCAAACGCCAAGTCGTTCTTCAAGTTGGTCAAAAAGCTTTGCTCCATCTTGCTTTTTCATCTCTTCTAATGAATACAACTTAAGGTGATTGACTAATTTTTCAGCAAGTTTAATTCCAATTGTCGGGACTTGTTGGAATTGAGCTAACCCTCTCAACTCTAGTGCTCGTTCAGTTGGTACTTCTAATACATTCGAGAGAAATTCGGTTTCTAAGTAATGAACTTCATTTAATTTAGTTTTGTTTTTTCTAAGTCGATCTCGTTCATTTGACGTTAATGGTAATTTTGTTGTCACAGTCATATTAATACTCCTTAATCTTCTGCATTAAATTTATACCCAAACCCTCTAACTGTTTGAATGTAGTGTGGTTTGTGTGGGTTTTCTTCGACTTTACTGCGTAAATGGCTAATGTGGACTTTGACCGTTTCGATGTTGCCTGTCGCATCATAGCTCCAAATGCGGTCGTAAAGTTGTTCGTGGCTCCAGACACGGTTTGGGTGTTCTGCTAGGTGGATGAGGAGCTCTAATTCTTTTGTCGTTAGTGTAATCGGCTCACCCTTTACATAGCATTTCATATCATCTAGGTCGATTTTGATTCGGCCGTATTCTAGTGTGTTGTTTTTAGCTTTCGGTTTCGTATAATATATACGTAAGTTCGCTTTAATTCGAGCTTCTAATTCTTCAAATTCATACGGCTTCGTCAAGTAGTCATCACCGCCGAGTTCAAAGCATTTCACTTTATCTAATGTATTTCTGCGAACGCTTAAAAAAATGATCGGGATCGTCAGTTTTTCGCGAATCCTTTGACAAACATCAAATCCGTCCATACCTGGCATTTCGATGTCGAGTAAAATGAGCTCTGGCGGTGTTTTGTTGATGATTTCTAGCGCTTCGTCTCCATCTTGCGCGGCTAAAGTTTTGTAGCCTTTACTTTCTAAATACATTTGCGTCATGTCTCGAATGCCTGCTTCATCTTCCACGAGCAAAATGGTTTCGCTCATAAGCTCTCCCCCTCTTTATCTGGTTCAGGCTCTTCGATGACTGATTGTTGTGTAATTGGAAGTTTAATCGAAAATGTCGTACCAACGTTTTGGTCACTTTCAACACTAATGACCCCTTTATGGCTTTCGACGATTTCTTTAGCGATTGCCAGCCCTAGCCCTGTTCCGTGTGGGTTATAACGTGACGAATTAGCCTGCTTATAAAATCGGTCGAAAATGTATGGCATATCTTCTTGATCTATCCCTGTGCCGTTATCTGTTATTTTTATTACTATATGACGTTCGTCAAGGTGAACATGTGCACCTAATGCAATTTCACCGTCCGCTTCAGATGTATATTTGGCGGCATTAGAAATTAAGTTAGAAAACACTTGGTCCATTCGATCGCGGTCGATATAACACATCCAACCGTTTGCTCCAACAAGTTTCCCGTGATTTATACCTCGAAAGCGGCGGTTATGTTGTACAACATTAAATTGACATCTCCGCTCGACTTGTTCGATCCACCGTCTTACATTTACATCAGTTTTATTTAAACTCGTTTTACCTTCTTCTAGTTTTGATAAGTCGAATAAGTCGTTAATTAAGCGGTTAAGGACTTGAATTTTCTTTAAAACTTGCTCGTTGTAATGTTCGTTATAAGGTGACAGTGTTCCTGCTTTTAGCGATTGCATATAACTGTGAATTAATGTCACAGGTGTACCAAGTTCATGCGCGATGTTCGATAACATTTGCCTGCGTGACTGCTCTGCTTCAAGTAAGTTTTCGTTAGCAGCTGTTAAGTCTTTGTTGGCAATTTTTAAAGCTTCTGTTCGCTCTTCAATTTTATCTTCTAGGTGCGTATTTAAATTCGTTAATTCTTGGTTGAGGGTGCGAATGCGGATCAGTGTGCGTACGCGTGATAAGAGTTCCATTTTGTCACAAGGTTTCACGAGATAATCGTTGGCCCCTGCTTCAAAGGAGACGATTTTATCATCGAGTTCACTTTTCGCTGTAAGCATTAAGATTGGCAATTCCATCAGTGAATAGTCACGGCGCAGAAGGCTACACACTTCGTAACCTGACATTTTCGGCATCATTAAGTCTAAAATGAGTAAGTCGACCGGCTTTTCTTGAAGGATCTCGAAAACTTCTTCCCCATCAGATGCTCTGACGACTTCATAACCTTCTAATGCCAACTGGTTCGTTAGTACTTGTAAATTGACCGCTTCATCATCTGCCACTAAAATGCGCGGCTGATTCGCTCGTTTAATCTTTGGTAATTCAACTTTCGTACTTTCACCTGTCAACAAGCGCTCTACTGGTTTCGACACTTCTTCTGCTGTATTTTCCAATTGGACCGGTAGCGTGACATAGAAGGTTGACCCTTGTTTCGGCTGCGATTCAACTGAAAGTGCACCTTCATGCAAATCGACTAAACGTTTTGTAATGCTTAAGCCCATTCCTGTCCCACTAATGGTGTGTGATGGGTCTGCTTGCTGAAACGGGTTAAAAATATATTCTAATTGATCTGCTGATATGCCACTTCCTGTATCTTGGACGCTGATTGTCAATCCGCCCTCTGTTTCGTAAGCCGAAATGAGGATGCGTCCTTCATCTGTGTATTTAATCGCATTGCCGACTAAGTTGTAGAGAATTTGTTGTAGTCGGTTCGGGTCGGCGTGCACAGGTGATAAGTCATCTGGTATGTCTGTGACGAGTTCGATCGGTTTATTATTTATTAAAGGTTTAGAAACAGCAACGACAACTTCAATGACACCTTTGACGTGTACTGATTTTAGCTGCAGTTCTAGCGAGTCATATTTTAACTTTGAAAAATCTAAAATGTCGTTCACTAAATGAGTGAGACGATTTCCGCTTGCAACGATTGTTGATAGTTGTTGCCTCATTTGCTCAGAAACATCACCCGCAATCCCGTCACGCAACGATTCAGCAATGCCGACCATACCGTAAATCGGCGTTCTTAGTTCGTGTGATGTGACAGCTAGAAATTCGTCTTTTAATACGTCTGCCTTTTTCAAGTTTTCCATCGCGAGCTCTTGGCTTTCTCGCGCTTGTTTTTCGGCTTGTTCTTTTTCAGCTCGCATTAAGTTAATTTTGTCAGCTAAGGCGAAGCTTAATAAGACGACTTCAACTGTCATCGCAGCTTGCCCAGCGTATTCGGTTATAAGTGAATATGGGATGATAGCTGCACGCTCTAAAATCGTAATAAACACACCGGTTAAGAAAATCATCCACCCGAGAATATAAAAGCGTGCTTGCCGTGCACCACGTTTTAAACAAATGAAAGCGACGATTAGAACGGTCATAAATGTTAAGAATGCACTAACAATCATCATATTAAGTGCAATGATATGTGAAATGAAAAGCATGATGACAGTTGCTATGTTTAAGGCGATTAGTAAGTATGACAGTCGATTAAATTTCGGTAAATATCGATCGACATCGAGAAAGGCGCGTGTAAATAGTAAGACGAAAACACAGCGAGACTGACCCAAAATGGGGTTGATATTAAATTCCAACTTGGATAGTCTGACCATAAATATTGAAAGCCTACACCGTTGATTGAAATCTTACCTAACAGAGTACAAAGCATCGCAATCACGTAGTAAAAGTAACTGCGCATTTTTAAACTGAAGTATAAAAATAAATTGTAGACGATCATAACGATGATGATGCCGTAAAAAATTCCAAGCAACGTCAGTTCACTTTGTGTTCGGTCAAAAAAAGCATCATGACTCCATATGTAAATAGGTGGGTGTAAGTCGCCCCCACCAACTGCACGAGCGTAAAACGTTTCACTCGTATTCGGTTCGATGTCTAAGTTGACGGCGAAATAACGGTGGTTAACCTCCCGTTCATGAAAAGGTTTTACGACTGCGCCACCTTGAAAAACTGGTTCATATCCTGAGTTCGTTCCCCGGTAAATGTCAAGCTCATACACGAGTGGAAAAGCGAATTCGAGTAGCCATTCTGATTGGTTCGATGCATTTTCAATCTCAAAGCGGATCCATGTAGCCGTTTCGAAAAAGCCGTTACGTTGGTTGATGTGTCTTTCAGATACGAACTGGTCTGCGAATTGTGGAGTGGTGATGTCGCTTAGTTCTAACTGCATGTCGCGATCCTTTACCATTTCAATACTTTCGTAAAGGTCAAGTCGTTCTGTTTCATCATCGAGAATTAACGCTTCTGTTGCGTCGGCTGCTGAACCACTCGGTAGCCAGAGAAGTATTGCGATAATGAAGATTGATGCTATGAAATTTATATGAAAGCGACTCATTTCCCCACCCCCCTCATTATTTATATTTTACTCGAAAGTCGATCATTTTTAAAATTTTCACAAAATAAAACAGCCGACTCGATTTCGAGCCGACTGAGTCACTTATGCTGCTTCGTTGTTCATTTTATTAACTTGCTCTTCGGCGATGTTACCGACAACTGGGAACTTGAACCAATTGCCTTGGTAAGCCTTGATCATACAGACAATCCAAATGACAAACCCAACTGGTGCAAGCAACAGTGATATAAGCCAGCCAATTAATGGAACGAAGCCAATCACCATACTGAGGACAAATAAAGATACCCAAATAAAAATCGATTGGAATGCATGGAAACGGACGAACTTGCTATCTTTTTCAACTAACAAGAATATAAGACCCGTTATGAATCCAAATAAATAACACAACAACCCAGCCACATTGTTTTCTAGACCTGTCGAGCTCTTTTTGTCCTCTTCTTCATCACGAAAAACCTTTTGTTCCTCTACTTGTTGTTCCTCTGTCATATACAGCCCTCCCCCAACAAAAATGATGTATCTTTAATTACATCTTAATGAGGGAAGGTTAAATTTAAGTTAAATGAAGTAAGGAATTTTCAAAATGTGGGAATGCCTAGTTGATTTTGGGTGGGTTGGGTGCGAACGCTGATAATTTTTGCTGAGCGCTGATAAGCTATATGCGAGCGCCAATAATTTTTGCTGAGCGCTGATAAAAGTTTTGTGAGATTCGATGTAGTTTTCGTGCGAACGCCAGAATATTTTCATGAGCGCCTAATTAACTCCTGCGAACGCCAAATAACTCTTATTCGCAATAATCAATCCCCTCGAATTCCATTATTCGGTAAAATATGTTACATTAATGACAGTTGCTTACAAGGGGGTACATATTATGAAGAAGTTTTTCCTTTTTGGCGTTAGTTTTGTTGTCATTTTCGCTGTGTTCCAAATGTTGTCTGGCATGATTTTAACTTGGATGTACACACCAAATGTGAGTGAGGCGTGGAGTATGAGTGGAAGCTTTCCTCAAGAAACGGTGATTGTCGGTAATTTTTCACTCGTGTCGTTAGGAATAATCTTAGCTTCGACGGTGATTGCTTACATTATTTCTAGTAAAATCATTCAGCTCAATAAAAATAAAGCAGAACTTCCATCATAATAGGGAGTTCTGCTTTTTCTTTTTATACGACTAACTCAATCTGATTTCCTGCTGGGTCTTCTATTACGTTACCTTCTACAGGCGAGCCCATTTCTTTTAATCTATGAATGACGCGTCGCGTGATGCTTCATCTGGATAGACAATTTGATACGAATGTAAACCTGCACTGTTTTCTGAAGCTTTAGGTGCTCCAACACCATTCCACGTATTTGCAGCAATATGGTGGTGGTATCCACTTGTTGATAGGAAAATAGCCTGGCCGCCAAATTGGCAAACGACGTCAAATCCGAGTCCGTCGACGTAAAATTTTTCTGCCTGACGTAAATCAGAAACGTGCAAGTGGATGTGGCCCATCACTGTTTTCTCATGCATCCCTTGCCATCCTTGTTCGGTTTTATATTTTACTAAATCCTCAAAGTCTAGTGGATCGACTGCCATTTCTACTTGATCACCGTGCCAAGTCCACGTGTCTGGATCTTTATCTTGGTAGACTTCGATGCCATTACCATCTGGATCATTAAAGTAAATTGCGTCACTGACAAAGTGGTCTGATGCACCAATTGGAACGTTATGTTCTGATAAATGGATGACAAAGTCAGCTAAATGACGGCGTTCTGGTAGTAAAATGGCGAAGTGGTATAAGCCTGAAGTTCGTCTCTGCTTCGGTTCTGGATTTGCTGGTTGTACGAGTTTTAAAATGCTCGTTTGTCCATCTGCTGTTAAATGCGCTGTGTCTTCTGTTTGTTCTAATACGCTTAAGCCGACGATTTTTTGATAAAACTCTAGTGAACGTGCTAAGTCTGTCACTTTAATTGTGACGCGACTGACGAATGTTGTTGGTTTACTATGAAAATTCATGGAACTCCCTCCTCGAAATATTACTTACTTTATGTAAGTAAGTTTACAATTGTAAGCTAAGATTGTCAACTTTTATATAGCTCGTCTATTTTTCATCGTGGTGCATACAATGGCGTTGAGGTGAGAAAATTTGAGTATCGCAACTTTTCATAAAGTACATATATTTTTAGTCATGTTTTTCATGAGTTTAGTCATGAGTGTACAAGCACCATTATTCGCCCCGTTTGCCGCAACGCTCGGTGCTTCTAGTGTGTTAATCGGAATTATGATGAGCACTGGTCAAATCGCCAACTTAACGGGAAACCTAATTGCAGGCCCGTTAGTTGATCGGTATGGGAAAAAGCTATTCATTACACTGCCGATGATGATTTCAGGTGGTTTGTTTATCGCGCATAGTTTTGCGACTGATGCGACGACTTTGCTTGTGTTACGGATTGCAAATGGTTTCGCGCTAGCGTTTTTGATCCCTTCTGCACTCGCTCTTTTATCAAGTTATGCGAAAAATAGCCAACAGCAAGGGAAAAATATGGCGATCTACGGCATGCTGATGACGATTGCTAGTATTCTAGCGCCGTTAGCCGGTGGGAATTTAGGTAATTTACTAGGTTACGAGGCGACTTACTTTTTCATTGGGTCTGGTTTGCTACTGATTAGTATTTATACGTTAGGCTACATTCATGATTCGAGTGCTGTGTCTCCTAGCGACAAGTTGAATAGTAGTTTGACGTTTGGACAAGTGCTCGCACTTCCGACTGTACATATTATTTTGGCAACTGGTTTTGCCGTCATGTATATTCATGGGGTAATCATTTATGAAGTGCCTTATTTAGCGGTTGAAATGGGATATTCGACTGCGCGGACTGGGTTGTTGTTAAGTTTGATGGCGACAGGTACTTTAACGTCTCTTTCACTCTTTTTCCTCCATCGGTTAGATCCTGTTAAACGCTTAATGCTTGGCTTATTCGGTATGTCGATGACGTTATTTGCGATTTTTACCGATATGTTAGCTTTGCCGATTTTGTTATTTATTGTTGGATTCTTCTTCGGGATCGTCATGCCTGCGATGGCAACCGCGATCACAGATGCTGTGTCAAAAGAAGGACATGGACGAGCATTCGGCTTAATGTCGTCCTTTTATTCACTTGGAATTATTGTCAGTTCCTTCGTCACGGGTGCCGTTCGCGATGTCATTTCGCCGTATTTTATTGCTTTTATTATCGGTATGGTAATCTTGACGTTTGTTGGGTATAAAAATATAAACATGACGAGTAAAATAAAAGATAGGCTTCCACAATAGGATGCCTATCTTAAATAACTATTTTAAAATCCATTAACACGGTCACCGCGGATTGGTTCTTCACCGTTCTCAAGTTGAATTCTAATTGAACTACCTTCAAGCCAATCTAAATCATCTGAGACTTGAAAGTGCATATGCGGTTCTGAAGAATTACCAGAATTCCCGACAGCTGCTATGACATCGCCTGTGTTCACTTCATCACCCTCACTTACTTGAACTGAACTTTCTTGAAGATGACCCATGACACTGTATTCATTGTGATCATGTTCAATAATAATATGGTTACCAAGAGGCTGTTCTTCATTGGTTTCAATACCTGGTGTGTTGTCGTGGATATTGTTTTCAATAGATACAACTGTTCCATCAAGTGGCGCAACGACATCTTGTCCAAAGGCATAGTAGCTTTCATTATCTTCTGGATCACCATCGAAGGATGAGTCATTTTCATAGATTAATAGATCGTAAGCATAACGTTGCACTTCTGAAGCGTAATGATAATTGACAAGTTCATTCGTACCACCCCAAAAGACAAGCCACTCTCCAACTACTGGCATGTGATAAGTGTTCTCAGTGTAGGTATCATCACTTTCTGGAAATGTTGACAACGGTGTTAGTTGTAGCCCTTCAATAGTATCATCATCTGCAAAATGCCCACGAATTCCTTGATTACCCTCATTACTAATCCACTGATATTCAGTTAAACCACGAATTGGAGTAACTGACATTACCTCATAGGATTGAACACCTTCATTGAAGTCTTGCCCTAAACCTTCAAATTCTTCTAATGACACTTGTTGTTGAAATGAATCACTAAGCTGTTTATAAAGCTTTTCAAACTCACCCTCTAAAAACTCATCTATAAACTGCTCTGGCGATACAAATTCATCAGTTTCCCCTTCAGTTGACTCTTCTTCATTATTACAAGCAACTAATAATGTTAAAAAGACAACGATTATAAGCATTATGATTTTTTTCATTTTTTCCTCCTAAAGGTAATTGGAATTTATTACTACATTATTACTTTACTACATCATCCCAATATTTAAAAGTATGCACATGAACATACATCCCATTTCTTAAAAATCACTCCTGCAAATAAGACAACCCACGATTGGAGAAGTGGTTGATGAGTTCAGCGATTTGTGTTGGCGATTCTTTCATTCCACTTGCGATCCATTCTTTGATGACGTGGATGGCGCCGCTAATAATATAAGTGCTCAAATAGCTTGAGAATTGTTCGTCTAAGTCTGTTCCTTCCATTGTGTTTTTCATGACAAAGCGGCGGGCGACTTCCATGAGGCGTTTTTCAAAAGTTGAGTCACCGTTTTCATTTAATAACGTTTCGAACATAAGCTTTTTATCGGTAATGTATTCGACGAGTTTTTGGGTCATTAATAAAGCTTCGTCTTCTTTGGTAAAACTATAGCTACTTAAGTAGGCGTTCATATCGTCTATAATTTCGTTTTCTATTTTCGTTAATAAGTCATATTGGTCGGCGTAATGCGTATAAAATGTTGAACGGTTAACATCTGCGAGTTCGCAAATTTCTTTTACTGTAACTGATGCGATCGGTTTCTCAGCTAACAGTTCAATGAGGCTATCTTTTAGTACCATGCGGGTGTATTTTTTGCGGCGGTCCATTTTCTCTCCCACATTAACCCTCCTCTGTGACAATTTTGTTGAAATCCAACACATAGCCAACATCATGTTGGATAACGGACGTAAAGTGCTAAACTGTTTGTTGAATATCCAACACAGTGTCCATATAATAATAAAGTGGATTGATGTTCTATGCAAGAGAGGATGAAACAAAATCGACCTAGCTAGCCGGATTATTAAACATAAAAATTCAATCGTTTGGACGTTTTTCATATTAGGAATCATGAGTACGATCGCGTTTTTCATGGTCCATGTCAATTACAATATGATGGATTATTTACCTGATGATTCACCTTCTATGGAAGCGACCGACATAATGGAAGAAGAATTTGATGAACCTATTGGCAATACACGCGTCATGGTTGAAGATGTCACCATCCCACAGGCGCTTACGTATAAAGAAGCATTACAAAATATAGAAGGTGTTTCGCACATAATGTGGTTAGATGATGCACTTGATTTAAAAGTGCCGCTAGAAATGGCGAACACTGACACGGTCGAACAATATTATCAAGATGATGCCGCTCTCTTCTCCATAACGATCGACGAGGGTTATGAAGTCGAGGCGATGAGCGCGATTTATGATTTAATCGGTGAGGAAAATGCGGCTGATGGTGAGGCTGCAGATACTGCGATGTCTCAAGAAATGGCTGATCAAGAATCGATTTATGCAGCAGCGTTACTCATTCCGATTATCATTATTATTTTAGTTTTATCGACGAATTCATGGGTCGAGCCGCTTTTCTTTTTAACAGCGATCGGCATTTCGGTCATTATTAACTTAGGAACGAATATATTTCTCGGTGAAATTTCATTCGTAACACAGTCCGTCGCCCCGATCCTCCAACTCGCCGTCTCGCTCGATTATGCGATTTTCTTATTGCATAGTTTTTCGGATTATCGAAAACAGGTGCCTGATCCTGCTGAAGCGATGCGGCTTGCGATTAAACGATCATTTCCAGCGATTGCTGCGAGTGCAACGACGACGTTTTTCGGGTTTATTGCCTTAACCTTTATGAACTTTGAAATTGGCGCTGACTTAGGGCTGAACCTCGTAAAAGGTATTGTGTTTAGCTTTATTAGCGTGATGATCTTCTTACCAGCGTTAACGCTTATGTTCTATAAGTGGATTGACAAAACTCAGCACAAGCCAATTGTGCCTGAATTCAAAAATGTTGGTAAACGTGTATTAAAACTGCGTGTCCCTGCATTAATTTTTGTCGGTTTATTAATTGTGCCAGCTTTCTTAGCGCAAAGTGAAACGACATTTATTTACGGTGTTGGTGAACAACCTGACACGACAAGACTTGGTGCTGATGAAATTCAAATTGAAGAACAGTTTGGTGAAAACACACCAATGGTTGTCCTCGTCCCTCGAGGTCAAGTTGCAAAGGAAGAAGAGCTTGTTTATCAATTTGAACAGTTAAACAACGTCTCAAGCGTGATGTCTTATGTTAATACAGTTGACGCAGCGATCCCACCTGAATATTTAGATGAAGACGTAACAGAGTCCTTTTACTCTGACAATTACAGCCGGATCACACTTCATACTGATACAGCAACTGAAGGTGATGAAGCGTTCGCGTTAGTTGAATACGTCCGGGAAACAGCAGCGCAATATTATGATGATGAAGCACAAGTTCTCGGTGAAAGTGTCACGTTATATGACATTAAAGACATTGTACAAAGGGATAATACACTCGTGAACTGGTTGACGGTACTTGCTGTAGCTATTGTGTTAATTGCAACATTCCGTTCTGTGTTTTTCCCTGTTGTGTTACTCATTACGATTCAATCGGCTGTATGGTTTAACTTATCGATCCCATATTTCACTGATTCAACACTCGTCTTTGTCGGGTATTTAATCGTCAGTACCGTACAATTAGCCGCAACCGTTGACTACGGAATTTTATTTACGGAAAACTATAAACATTTAAGAAAGAAAATGCCTGCTTTTGAGGCGATGAAACGGACGGTTGATGAGAAGTTGTTTGCGATTTTCATCTCTGCTGCCATTTTATCAAGTGTTGGGTTTATTTTATGGATTACATCATCCAATCCGATTGTTGGCTCAGTCGGCTTATTGTTAGGACGCGGTGCATTATTAGCATTTTTAAGCGTCGTCTTCCTATTACCAGCACTGTTATTGCTGTTTGATAAATTAATTGAGAAAACGACTTATAAAGCGGATTTCTATAAGGGGAAATGACAATGAAAACTAAACGTCTATCGATCATTTTAATTGCATCCCTTCTGCTGATGCCATCATTTGCTATGGCGACTTCTGATGAATCAGAATCCAATGAGTCCTCCCCGTCACAATTAGACGGTGATGGAGTCTACTCTGAAAAGCACGAAGTTGTCTATGCGACATTAAATCCGTTTGGACAGCAAAATGAGATGTATGTTGTTAACCAGTTTGATGTGATTGAGCATGGCGAAATGATTGATTATGGCCCATATGAAAGTGTTCAAAACTTAACGAATTTAGAAGATATTGAACTAAACAATGAGGAAGTTACATTCAGATCTGGAGAAGACCAGTTTTATTATCAAGGGAATTTAAATGGTGAGCCGCTTCCGTGGACTTTTGACATTCGCTATACGTTAGATGGCGAAGAAGTCAATCCACACGACATTTTAGGTGAAGATGGCCATTTACAAATTGAAATTGAAACGAGCGGCGATGATGAAGTAAATCCTGTATTTTACGAAAATTATTTAATGCAAATTTCGTTAGCATTGGATTCTGAAACTTACAATCAAATTGAAGCTGAAGACGGTACGGTTGCGAGTGCCGGCAAAAATAAACAAGTGACGTTTACCGTAATGCCAGAAGAAGATGAAACGTTTGTCGTTGAAGCAAATGTTAGCGATTTTGAATTCGATGGTGTTGAGATCTCTGCTTTACCACCGAATATGTCTTTTGATGAATTTGATACAGATGAGATGCAAGATGAAATGAACACATTAGCTGAAGCACTAAGTGACTTACATGATGGTGTTGGTGACTTACGTGACGGTGTGTTTGAACTTAATGATGGGGTCAACGACTTACATGATGGGTCTAGTGACTATTTGTCTGGCATGAATGAACTTGATGAAGGCTCTGCTGATTTAGTTGAAGGTTCTCAGGAGATTCAAAATGCTCTTAATCAAATGAGTTCAGGTTTTGAAACAGATGAAGAGATTGATCTCTCTGATTTAGATGAGCTAGAACAAGCGTTAAGACAAATCGCTGATGGCTTATATGAAGCTGGAGAAGGCATTGCCGAGGTCCGTGAAAACTATGATGGCTCACTAGAGTCTTTAAGTGAAGCAATCAATGACATTCCAGTTGGAGAGTTAAGTGAAGACAATTTTGATGAACTTTACGATAGTGACATTGATCCTGAAGTTATTGATGAGTTAGTTCAAACTTATGAAGCTGCTCAAAATGCTAGAGAAAATTTTGATGAATCGAGCGAACTGTTCCATTATGTCGTACCTGTATTAGAAGAATTAGAACAGACGGTAAATGAAATAGCGACGAACTTAGAGCAGACTGCCGATGAATTTGCAGATGGATTAGATGAACTAGACTTCATCGAAGAACTAGAACAACTTGAGACTGGTTTGGAGCAATTAGCTAATCAATACGGTGAGTTCCACGCAGGCTTAGTCGAATATACCGGTGGCGTTGGCGAGCTGTCCTCTAACTATAGTGGTATTCATGATGGCATTGGTGAATTAAGTGATGGTACTGCTGAATTAGGAGACGGTGTCGATGAACTGCATGATGGAACTGGCGAACTCGCTCAAGAGACGAGTGACTTACCAGCACAAATGCAAAGTGAAATTGATGAGTTAATGGATGACTTCGACTTCTCTGATTTCGAACCCGTATCATTCATGTCTGAACGAAATGAAAACGTCGAAACAGTCCAATTCGTCATCCAAACCGAAAGTATCACAATCGATGACGATGAAGACGATGATGAAGTTGAAGAAGAAGAAAAAGGTATATGGGAACGGTTTTTGGATTTGTTTAGATAAAAAATATGCTTGAAGCTTAAATCCGACCTTTTCATCATAAGAGTGAAAAGGTCGGATTATTTTATAATCAATTTCTTTTTAACTGTAAAAATGTCATCGTTATCACCAAAATAACTAATGAACTAAGAGTTAATGTAACAATCCCATGTCCCAAAGTTAGTCCCCAATTTTCAGTAAGAGCCGCTTGTTCCTGGCTAACAATTGAAGAAACTGTATAATAACTAAATGGATTCCAATGTGCATAATTTGCAAAGAAAGCGATCTCTGTCATCCCACTTCCTAACAAATAAATAACAAAAATGGTCATTAAGCCTATCAATAAATGGTTTGTCATAAGTGAAATTAAAAAATAAAGAGTCATACTGAAAACTATAACACCTGCAAATAACGCCAGTGCCTGAACTAAATAAGAGCCTAAATTTAAAAAGCTGTACAACTCTCCTTCTTCATACCTTAAGATTGGATAATTCCAATCACCAAACCGATCAAAGATCATACCTAGTATTGTTGAAACCATCATAACACTGCTTAATGTAATTAAAATAACCACTACACTGGCCATATTTGCGCACGACATATAAAGTACAAATGTTCATAACCAGTTAAATCTTCATATAACACACGATTATCCTGAAGATAAGAAACATCATAATATAATGATGAGTCAGATGGATCTTTACCAAGTAATTTAATTGACCCTTGATCAGGCCGAACTAAATGCGTCATGCAATCAAGCAAAGTCGTCTTCCCAGCCCCATTTGGTCCAACTAAAGCAATAATTTTTGGTTCCTCTACTGAAATATGCACATCTTTCAAGACTTGCTGCCCCTTATAACTTTTAAACAAGTTTTTCACATCAATAATCAATGAGAACCCACCCTTAAACTAATAAAATAACTACATCTGTTAATTAATTCCATTCTAAACTAGATGTTTTTATTGTCAAATAATTCTTAAAATCTTAACCCTCTTTTAATCAAAAAATAAAACGGTCTTTCCTCATTGGGAAAAACCGTTTTCTACTATGATGATTGTACATTTTGACTTTGCTTTTGCACCTCTAGCATTTCTTTTAAAACTCGATGGATGTTTTGTAATGAAAGGAGAATGAAACCGAGCATAATGAATGTGACGATTTCACCTGTTATAAATGCGACAATCCCGAGTACGAATGCTAATGTTATGAAATAGAAGTTTTGCATATTAATCTCTCCCTAGTCCTTGTACTAGTTGTAAGTTTAGCATAATTTGGATATTAAATAACAATTCGAATTGGGTCGATGTCTGCGGGGAATTTATTTGGCGTTTGTACATAATTTTTTGGCGCTCTTGAAATTTAATTGGCGCTTGCTCACGACAATTTATCAGCGTTCACCGATATTTATCAGCGTCCACGAAATTTTATCAGCGCTTGCAAATTTTTATCAGCGTTCAGCTAGACTTTATCAGCGCTCGCAAATTTTTATCAGCGCTCGGCCAAGTTCGACTCAATAAAAAGACGCCCATAAAGAGCGTCTTCTTCTACTTTATTTAATAACTAGTACTGGACAGTGTGAGTCATTGGTTACTTTGTTGCTGACGCTTCCCATTACGATCTTTTTCAAGCCGCTTAAGCCACGGTTTCCTAATATTACGAGATCAACGTCTTGGTCTTTTGCGAATTTAACAATTTCTCTTGCTGGAGGTCCTGATAAAATTTCATAATCGACGTCAATTGCATTGGATAGTTTCAATTTAGCTTCATTGAGTATTTCATCTGCTTGTTGGTCCATAATGTCTACTTGCTGTTGCTCAGAACCATCTGATGCTGGCATTGATGTTGTGTAGTTCGTCGTTTGATGCAACATCGATGTGCCATGTGGAATCGTATGTTGATCTGAGATTGGCGCTGCTGGACTTTGGTCTTGCACGTACGCCACGATCAACTTAGCATCATTTTGCTTCGCGATCCCTTCTGCTTTACTCAATGCTTTCTTACTATCTGTTGAGCCATCATAGGCTACTAACATTTTTGCGAAAAGTTCATTCATACCACAAACCTCCTTGTAAGTTTAAGTATTATACAACTGCTCCTTTCTCAGCTGCTCCTTCTTGGATGCACTTCTTTATGTCAGTAAAAATTTGATTAACATCACAACCTTCTACAACAACTTTCAACCCACTCGTTTCATCTAAAGTTAAAAAAGTTGATACAATTTTCGGTAGATTGCGAGGGCCAACTACACCATGTTCAGTGATAAAATAAAAATCGCCATCTACAGTTTGATTATAATCGTGCAATGAAAGGATCTCGTACATTGTTAGCTGATTTTCAAGTTGAATTGTTTCTGTGTAAATTTCCTTCATTCCACACCCTCCTAGAGTGTTTTGGCTTACTATTTCTATAGACGTTTGTGTAAACGGTTAAACATTTTTTTGTTAAAGGGGGCAAATGTCCTACCTAATTGTTCTACACAAACTCATCGATGATATTTGACAAATTTCTTAATCATCGTTATATTAGGTTCGTAAAGAAAAAATTTAACGTTCTTAACAACCTTAAAGGAAGGTGGTTTATGATCATTTTTTAACGGGCTGTTTTTGCTTTATGGTAAGCAACAGACCCATTTAAAAATGTTTAGCGTTATTGCGCTACATATGTAGTTTAGAACTTTAGTTGAAATCGTAAGTAACAATTTTAGAGGAAATTTTGAGGGGGATCTTAATAATGTTTAATAAGACAAAACTTTTACTACTAAGCGCTGCCCTACTAGTTGTGTTAGCAGCATGCGGTGGTAACGATGAAGCAGAAAACGGAGAAACTGGCGAAACAAATGACAAAGACCCGATTGAAATGGGACAAATTAATTGGGCAGAAAATATTGCGGTAACGAATATGTGGAAAGTTCTTTTAGAAGATCGTGGCTATGAAGTTGACTTAATCAACTTAGATATGGGACCAACGATGACAGCACTTGCAAACGATGAACTAGACATTAGTTTAGAAATTTGGTTACCAGTGCAAGATCATCATTACCTAGAACAATACCAAGACGATATCGACTTCTCTGAAGCAACTTGGTATGACAACGCGAAAGTAGGTCTTGTCGTTCCAGAATATATGGAAGATGTTAATAGCATTGAAGACTTAAATGAGCATGCTGAAGAATTTGATTACCAAATCACTGGTTTCGACCAAGGTGCAGGTACGATGGAAGTTGCTGAAGAAATGGTTGAAGAGTATGACTTAGAACTAGAACTTGTACCAAGCTCTGAGCCTGCGATGATCGCAGCAATTGATGATGCCGTTTCAAACGAAGAGCCGATTGTAGCTCCACTTTGGAACCCACACAGCATTTTCGCTGACCATGACTTAAAATATTTAGATGACCCGAAAGAATCATTCGGTGGCGTAGAAAAGATTCACCACGCAACGCGTCACGATTTTGAAGAAGATTATCCTGAATTCAGTGAATGGTTAAGGAACTGGAAGATGGATGACGAAGAAATTGGTGAGCTAATGGCTTACGTTGAAGAAGCTGAAGAGCCAATCGATGGCGCTCGCGAGTGGATTGATGAAAACGAAGAATTAATCAACGAGTGGATTGACTAATTGAAATTAATTAAAGATGGTAACCAAAAAGGTTACCATCTTTTTTACATTATGTTTTACTGAAAAAACGATCTGCTATAAACATTCCGATTACAAATAAAACCGAAACTACAGTTATGTCTAATAAATTTACAACATCGTTTTCATTAATAAATGAAAAATAAACATATTGTAGAAAGAAAAAAATTACAAATATTATTGGATATTTTAATAATTGACTTGTCATAAGCTGTCGTCTCCCTTTTTATATTAGAAATTGCACCTTACACTATACCATGCCATACTTGCTGCGAATCCTACAACTCCACCTTTTAATGCATTCTTACCTGCTACTTTTATAATCTCTTTACCCAACTCTTGCCATTTCTTTTGCTCTATCAACGTGGCCATTCCACCTGTGAGGAATGCAATACCAGTAGCATCTAGTACAGCATCTTTCATACAGTCAGTCCAACCAGACATTACTGTTAAGTCCCCATTTGACTGATTAACAGGCTCTATACCAATTAAGTCATGAGGTGTTAGCTCTTCTCCATTGGCCACTTTCACCAATGCTTTAATAGAAGGAACAGCTTCCTCACCAAATTTCTCCTCAACCTTTTCCTCATCTAATTTATAATGATCATCTTCTATAATTGTCGCCTCTTCAAATATAAACTCAAAATCTTCGGCTAGCTCTTCAGCTAAGACCTTTTCTTCACCGTTTAATTCACTCGGACTTTCTGCAAAAGCAACATGACTTGGAAAAATAGTCATCACCAACAAAGACATTACTAGTAATAGGTTAATAGTTTTTATTTTTTTCATTCTCCTACCTCCCAACAAAATATATAGACAACTGAGCAACTAAAATTATCTCGCCTCCTACCTATTATTCATTGCCTATAATGTAATTCTAATATAATAATATCTATGTCTAAAAAGCTAGATAACGCATAAATATGCTATTTCCAAATAATATACCTAAGTTTTTTTAATAATACTTATACTTTCTTACAAAATATGCATTTTTGCATAAACTTAGTTATATACTTCTTCTATTATCATACATTTTGCTTAAACACATAAGGAGAGTGCAACTTGTCTACATTTAATCCTGAAAAGCTATTTTTACAGATTCACCCACCAACAAGTTATTCCTCACCAATTGCTGGAAGAAAGTATACACTAACTCACTCTGATGAAACGGGAGATTTTTTTTAGATGTCGGCACTAACTACAACTTAAGTGCGATTGATTGGCAAATGCGTGATGAAGTTTTAGCTGAGTGGATTCAAACTACTGACACACAACATCAATTACTTGGCTATGCGTATGTTGATGGAGGGGAATTTTCATTAGAAGAGGCTGCATTTCGTTATAATATTTTCTTAAAAGAAATGCCACTTGCATTGAAAGCGATTGTTTATGGCGATCTACCTTTATACGAACAGCACCCGTACTTGCTTGATCAACCAATTATCATTGAATATCATTCTTCCTTTCCTGCTTTTCAAAACTCGCTCTATTATGGAACTCCACGCGATATAGTAAATGGCATTTTTCACTCACAACACACAAAGAGTAGTCCATTTTAAACAATTGGACTACTCAATTTTACGCTATGGTTTTAATACAACTTTAATACAATCTTCTGTTTTCGTATCAAATATTTCATAACCTCGTTTTGCATCATCTAGTGACATTGGGTGTGTAATAATATCACTTAAATCAACTTTTCCATGAGCTATTAAGTCATGTAAAAATGGCATATAATGAACAACTGGGGCTTGGCCTGTTCGAATGTTTACATTACGCATAAAGAAATCACCAAATGGAAAGCCATTATAACGTGAACCATATACACCTGTAACTTGCACATTTCCACCTTTACGAACCGCTTGACTTGCCATGACTAATGCGCCCATCGAACCACCATGTAACTTTAATCCTGTTGCAAGAAATTCTAAATCTGTCATTTTTCCGTCCATGCCAACACAGTCAATTACGACATCAGCCCCACCTTTAGTCATCTCATGTAAGTAAGAGCCGACATTTTCATAATCCTCAAAATTAATCACTTCTACATTATTCGTTCGTTTTGCGTGTTCTAAACGGTATCCAACATAATCAACCGCTATAACGCGACTTGCTCCTTTTAACCAGGCAAACTTTTGTGCTAACAATCCTACAGGCCCGCATCCTAAAATAATGACGGTGTCCCCTTCTTTCATTCCCGAATTATCTACACTCCAGTAAGCCGTAGTACCGGCATCAGCTAGCATAATTAAGTTGTCATCATCTACTTCACTTTCTTCAGGAATTTTAAAAGGTGTAAAATTCCCATAAGGGACTCGCATATACTCAGCTTGTCCACCAGGATAACCTCCTGTTGTACCGGAATAGCCAAAGTAAGCTCCCATTTCACCATTATCATTGGATTGATCACATTGGCTTTCTAATTGGTTATCGCAAAACCAACATTCACCACAACTAACGTTAAAAGGGATTACAACCCGATCACCTTTTTTTACTTTCGTTACATCTGGACCAACTTCTTCAACGATCCCCATAGGTTCATGCCCAATTATATAATCTGGTTGAAGGTTCGGAATCATACCATGAATTAAGTGTAAGTCCGAACCACAGATGGCAGTACTCGTTAACTTGACAATTATGTCATCTGATTTTTGTATTTTTGGAGCTTCGACTTCTTTAACGACGACTTCATCGACTCCTTGAAATGTGACAGCTTTCATACATCTTCCTCCAATACTCTGCATTTATTTTGGTGGGGTTGGGAATAAGCCTTTTCGATTATGGTTGTCTGGGAATAGATTTAATCCAGCAATATCAACTGCCGTTTGTGCCGCTTGTAAATCAATTAATTGTTGCTTACTTAAGTCGTATGGATGAAACCATTGCTTTTCCATCATTAAGTTTGTCACTTCTTCTTGAAAGTCAATTGCGGCTTCCATTTGGTTACGAATCGTTGTTCTTACTTCTGGACTTGTCGCCTCTGTTAAAGCAATAGAGTAGTTTCTGACCGCTTCTTTCGTAGTTATTAATAAATCAAGTGCAATGGCCGAATCAACCTGTTCAGGCATACCGACAGCGTTGAGCGGGTCTAAATAATCATTCATCTGATCACCTCATTTACTGTGATTCTGTATAAGGATATAAACGTTTTAATTCTTTAACATCTTTTACAGATGCTTCAACATTCTTTTTCATTAATGCTCGTAAATCTTCGTCAAACACAATACCTTGCATCATTTTCGATTTTAATAATCCAATCGTCTTCATATTTAACAACTCGTGCGCATCTAACGTTTCGTGGTGTGCTAAATCCTCTTTCCCCATTCATTACTACCTCCCGTCACGTATAAACTAAAAATATTCTTCCTCTAATGTCCTCCTCTATTCACATTTACTTCAATACGACTACTTAAGAATAAACTGATGACAAATACGTAACCTAAAGAAAAATAATGTTGGATTGGGGTGAGATGATGGCAAATCAATTAGCTCGTCATGAACGTTTAGAAATGCACGAGATTTTGACGTTAAAGAACATAAGTCTAACAAAAGCTGCCACTATGAAAGGGTTAGTAGGATGCAATCAATTACAGGCTATTCTTCAGGAAGATGTGACAAAGGGCAAGCAACATGTTGAACAGTTAAATGAATTATTAAGCGACGGGAGTAATTAGATTATGACAAATCTTATACAAAAAATTGCAGGCATGAGTGGAATGACAGACCAAGTGAT